>CAKUNS010000007.1 GCA_934668515.1 uncultured Eggerthellaceae bacterium | reverse complement strand
ATGGTCTACGACAACGGCGGCTGGGCCGGCTACGGCGCACCGAACCAGTTCTCCAAGACCGGTGTTAAGGTCACCCGCCGCGACGGTTCGCGCGTCATCGAGTTCGACCCCACCACGCTCGAGATCGTTTGGGAGTGCAAGGGCGAGGCCACTGGTAGCATTGACGGCTTCAACTTCAATGCGAGCTATTTCTACAGCCCGCTGACCTCCTGCGCCCAGCGTATGCCTAACGGCAACACGGTTATTACCGAAGGTTGTAGCGGAATCATCAGGGAGTTTACTAAAGAGAACAAGTTGGTTTGGGAATACGTTGCTCCGGGCGACATGTTCATGTACCGCTCGTATCGCGTGCCTTACGAGTGGGTTCCCCAGCTGGAGAAACCGGTCGAGGCCGAGATCCCGCGCACGGATAATGCGACATATCATTTGGGTGGGATTGATCCAAAAGAGTATGCAGCGGTCGCCGTGGACGTTGAAGGAGCTTGCGCGTATAGCGCGGGCGAGCAAATGGCGGCATGCGTCACCAATCTGAATTAACGTGGTCTGAGTCTAGGAATCAAAAAATGGAAACGCTGAAAAACAAAGACACGAAATACTACGTGCATTCGATAATCGGCATCGTTTTGATGTTCGGAATCCCGCTTCTTCCGCCTGTTGAGCCGATCACGCATATCGGCATGCAACTGGGCGGCATCTTCATCGGCCTGATTTATCTTTGGTCGACGGTTGGCTTGTTCTGGCCTAGCTTGCTGGGGCTCGTGGCCTTCGCCTTCACGGATTACATCGATCTGTTTGGCATTCTATCTTCGTTTTCGAACTACATGGCGCTGCTGGTTCTGTTCTTCCTTATTTTCATCGGTGCTGTGACCGAGAGCGGTTTGGCAAAATATCTTGCTCGCTGGATTCTTACGCGAAAGATCATCACTGGTCGCCCCGCCGTATTCACCTTCCTTTATATGTTTGCGATGTGGGTGGTTTCCGCATTCATCGACGGCTTCGTCGCAATGTTGGTGATGTGGCCTGCCATGTACATCATCTTTGAGGAGGTTGGTTACGACCGCAATGATCGCTATTGCAAGATCATGGTCCTTGCTACGTTCATGGCGGTAATTATGGGCGAGGCCGCTCTGCCGTTCTGGGGTGCGCAGCTTATTATCATGGGTGCTTTCGAGGCTGCTAGCGGAATCGCGTTCGATTACGCCAACTATATGATCTTCAGCATTTCGTTCAGCTTTATCGTGATGGTGCTGCTGACGCTTCTCATCAAATTCGTGCTTCGCCCCGACATGAGCAAGATGGCTGCCGTCAACCCAGAGCTTATTGCTCAAGAGCCTCTGGATCCGATGAACATCAAGCAGAAGCTCTACATCGTTTCGATGATCATGCTGCTGGTCGTTGCCCTTGGCCCTACCTTGCTGCCGGCTGATTGGGCTATCACGCAGTTTTTGACGGAGCTCGATACTCTTGGCTACGTCATCTTCGTCATCGCCCTGTTCTCGTTCATCAAGATTGACGGCGAGCCGGTGTTGGATCCTGTATCGGTATGCAAAGAGTACGTCTCTTGGGACCTGTATTTGCTTGTCGTTGTCTGCATGTTCGTTTCCGGATGCCTTCTGGGAGAGGCGACCGGCATTCGCGAGTGGCTGGTCGGGATTCTTACCCCGCTGTTCAGCGGCAAGAGCGTCTTGTTCTTCGCGGTGGTGCTTATCGTGCTTGGCAACCTGATCACGAATGTTGCGAACAACGCTATCACCGGCGCGGTATTCGTTCAGCTGATCGTCGCAATGACCCCGGCATTGGGCATCGCCAATCCTAACGCGCTTGCGGTTGTGGTTACTATGTCCATCAATCTGGCCTTGCTCGCACCTTCGGCTTCGATGGCGGCTGCGATGCTTCACTCCAATCGCGATAAGGTGTCGATGGGCGATATCCTGAAATACGGCTCGATAATGCTCGTCGTTGCTTTGGCTGTGCTGATCTTCATCGGCCTGCCTATGGCGAATATGCTCTTCGTTTCGTAGGAGAAGCCTTCGACGCAGATGCGCATCGCCTAGCGCGAATTGCTTGCAACCAACAAGAAAGCCGCTGCTCAGCAATGAACGGCGGCTTTTTGGTGTATGGGATGGGTTTTGGCGAAGGCGGTTTGCACCTTACACCATGGACTGCAGCGAGTTCGTGAGCTCCAGCAGATGTGCGTGCGGGTGCGAGGTGGGATAGATCGCCGTGTGATAGATGACACCCGACGGCGATTCTTCCAGGTATTTCACAGTGAAGTGCTTGGGATTGAACGCCTTCTGGAACACGGAGCGCGGCATAAGCGTGATAACGCCCAGCTCGCGCATTGCCTCGTGATGGAATGCGACGTTCGAGCCCGAGTACAGCGCATTGGCGTTGCCGCTTGCCTTGCCGTAGCGCTTCACGTAACGCTCCATGACCTCGTACGCTTTCTGGCGGTACACGATATTCAAGGCCGTCCAGCCGTAAATCTTAAGGTCTTTGTGCGTGATGGTTTCCTTTTTAGCCATGGGGGACGAGGAGGACACGCAGCCAACCAAACGGTCGGACAGCAACAGGTTGTAGTGAAAATCCTTTTCGCCGGCGTCGTTCCACTCTTTATAAAAGTACTCGTCGTTCACGGTAAGCAGTGCAAGATCGCATTTCCCCTCGCTGAGTGCGGGGAAGATTTCGTTGTACTCGACTTCTTCCACGGTGATGCGGGTGCGCGGATGCTTGGAGCGGAAGTTGGCGATGGCCTGAGGCAGCAACAACGAAGCCAGCACCGAAGAAATGCAGATATGGATGGTTTCGGGCGCGTCGGAATCGCCTTCGCCTTCCGTCGAGCTAAGGAATTCCTCGTGCAGCGCGTCGTATTGATCGATGAACGGGCTCATCTTGTTAAGAAACAGTTCACCTTGCGGCGTGAGCGTGACGCCGAAGGGCGAGCGTACCAAAACGGTGGCGCCGATCTCGGCCTCAAGCTGCTGCATGCTTTTCGACAAAGCCTGCGGCGAGACGAAGAACCTGCTTGCAGTTTTCGATATGGAATTGGTTTGGTTGATATCGCGCAGATAGCGCAGCTGATCAAGCCTCATAGCGCCCCTTCCCCAAAGCGTTGAGACAACTGTTGGTTTAGGCCAACACCCCTCATTCAAAAATTGAAAGGGGTATCATATTTCGGAATTGTACGACATAAATAAAGGTAATAACAGCAGGAGAGAGACTATATGAAGGGGATGCAACCAATCGTTGATAGGTGGTTCAATAACCGAAACCCATTGCTTATTCTCAACCCGCTCCCCGCAAAGTAAAGTTGAAACATCGGTTAGGCGGTACGGCTTGTGCCGCTATTCGAATCGCATAGCGCGAAAGGAGAGAGGGATATGACCAAAGCAACTAAGGTCGCAGTGCTTGGCGTTGACGCAATGGACCCCAGGCTCACCCGTAAGTACGTTGACATGGGCATCATGCCCAATACGAAGAAGATCCTCGAGATGGGCGCTGCCCGTCAGGACCTCATGCTCTTGGGCGCACTGCCTACGGTAACCCCGCCGCAGTGGACCACCCTTGCAACGGGTGCTTACCCCGAGACCCATGGCATCACCGCTTTCTATCGTCAGGGCGGCGATCTGGACATGGTCAACCTGAACTTCGACTCCACCAACTGCCACGCAGAGCAGTTGTGGAACGTCACCGCTGAAGCCGGCAAGAAGACGCTTGTTTGGCACTGGCCCGGCAGCGCTTGGCCTCCTTCGAGCGACAGCCCCAACCTCAGCGTTGTTGACGGCACCTCCCCGGGCGGCGTTAACATGTCTTCCGCTCAGGTCGACGGCGAGTACATGGTCATGGCTTCCGAGAAGAACGAAGTCATCGAGTACCGCGCTGGCGCTATGACCGACGCTAAGGTTCCTTGCGTTGTCACCGGTCTTGGCGACGACGACAAGAAGAAGAAGCAGAAGTCCGGCGGCATGGCTTCCCTCATGCAGCGCAAGATGGACGACGGCTTCCGCCTGTACATCGTCAACCCCAACAAGGACGGCCAGGGCGGCTCCGACAAGATCCCTGCCGACGTTGCTTACTCCTCCATCAAGCCTGCTGCCAAGTGGACCATCGACGTCCCGGCAGATGCTAAGGAATTCGTCCTGCTGATGAGCGGCGGCCTCATCCGTCGTAACTGCCTCATCCTGAAGGGCGAGGACGGCAAGTACGATCACATCGCCATCTACAAGAACAAGCGCGCTGAAGAGCCGCTGGCTGTCATCCATAACCGCGAGTACGTCCGCGACATCGTTGATGACTGCGTCAAGGGCGACGACATGATCAAGGCTACCCGCGACATGCGCGTTCTCGAGCTTGCTGAGGACGGCTCCAAGGTCCGCATGTGGGTTTCCGCTTCCATGAACATCGCTGCTGACATGATGTGGTCCCCCAAGAGCCTCTACAAGGAAATCGTCGAGAACGTCGGCTATCCTTCTCCCTGCTCCACCTTGGGCTTCGGCGACTTCGAGCTCATCTACGACTGCATGCATCAGTGCTGGCAGCACGTTGCCGACTTCCAGGCCGACGCTCTGTGCTACCTCATGGAGAACGACGGCTACGAGGTTGTCTTCAGCCACTTCCATGCACCCGACCTGCAGAAGCACATGTTCATTCGCAACCTGAAAAAGGGCACGGAGAACGTCACGCCTGAGCAGTACGAGTTCATCATGCAGGCCATCTACAAGCAGATCGACAACTACTTCGCCAAGTTCATGCACTTCCTGGACGAGGGTTGGACCTTCTTCATCGTCTCCGACCATGCTCAGGTTTGCCCGAAGTGGGGTCTCCGCGGCCTCGGCGACACCGGCTGCAACGTCCAGATCATGGAGAAGTTGGGCTACACCGTCCGCGAGGTCAATCCCGAGACCGGCAAGAAGCGTCGTCGTCTCGACTGGACCAAGACCACTGCTGTCGCTAACCGCGAGATGCACATCTACCTGAACATCAAGGGCCGCAACCAGCACACCCTGCCTGACGGCACCGTCATCGACGGCTTGGTTGATCCCGCCGATCAGTACGAGCTCGAGGAGCAGATCATCACCGATCTGTACAACATCAAGGACGAGGAGTCCGGCAAGCGCATCATCGCTTGGGCTCTGCGTCGCAAGGATGCTGTGCCTCTGGGTCTCGGCGGCGAGTACCCCGAGTGCGGCGACATCATCTACTGCATGGCTGAGGGCTACGAGCATGACCATGACGACTCCATGGCCACGTCCCTCGGTGAGTGCGACACCTCCGCCGGCCCGATCTTCATCGCAGCTGGCCCCGGCATCAAGGAAGGCTGCACCACCAAGCGCGTTATCCGCCAGGTGGACGTTGCCCCGACCATCGCAACCTGCATGGGTCTGCGTATGCCGCATGAGTGCGAGGGCGCCCCTGCCTACCAGGTCATCGACCAAGAAGGCGTTTGCTAAATAGGCTCTGAAAGAGTCAGGCCAATAGGCGTTTACCGGTGCGTGGGTTCGGGAGGTCCCGCGCACCGGTTGCATAAAAGGCAAAGTTTGTACGAAAGGGAGGGTTTCACATGCTTCGATCGAAGGGTCTTTCCGAAAAGGTACTGCTTCTGGGCGTCGATGGCCTCGACCCCAAATTCACGCGCGTCATGGTGGACGAGGGCCATATGCCCAACACCAAGAAGCTCATCGAGCGCGGTTCTGCGCGTCACGACCTCAAGCTTCTGGGTGGCGTGCCCACCATCACCCCGCCGATGTGGACCACGTTGGCTACGGGTGCTTATCCTATGACGCATGGCGTCGAGGACTTCAACATCACCAAGAAGGGTGAGCTTGACGTCAACTTCGCCGGCATCTATTCCACCAACGTCCATGCCGAGCCGTTGTGGAACGTCACCGCTGAAGCTGGCAAGAAGACGCTCGTTTGGCACTGGCCTGGCGGTGCATGGCCTCCGACCAGCGATTCCGAGAACCTGTACGTCGTCGATGGCACCAGCCCGGGAGCTTTGGGCTTCAGCTACGCGATGCGTGACGTTGAAGGCGTCATCTTCGCTTCCGAGAAGGCAACCAAGACCAAGTTTTACTACGGCGCTGCCCAGTTCACCGACGAACTGACGGGCGACGACAAGGAAGTCAAGCGTTACAAGGCCGCTTACGAAACGCCCACTCATCAGGATTACTGGGACGAGCTTTGGGAAGAGTTCAAGGCAAGTGTCGGTGAGTTCAACGGCTACGAGGCCAGGCAGGCCATGGACATGCGCGTTAACGTTCTGATGAACGATCGCGCTCAGATGGACGACCTGCACAAGTACCCCGGCAGCCTCACGCTTTCCCAGATCGTCGAGCCCGAGGGCTGGGCAAACGCCCCCGAAGGCGCCAAGGAGTTCACGTGGTTCCAGGTCATGGGCCATTTCCCCAAGCCGTGCCTCATCCTGAAGAACGAAGAGGGCAAGTACGACCGCATCGCCATTTACGCGTCCAAGGACGCTCCCGAGCCCATTCGCGTGGTCAAGGAAGGCGAGTTCGCAACCAACGTCCCCGACTTCATGCCGCTTCCCACCGGCCAGCTTGAGAACGTCGTCCGCAACATGCGCATCCTCGAGATCGCAGAAGACGGCTCCAGCCTGCGTGTGTGGTACTCCACCGCATTCTCCGCAGACGACAAGCGCGTTTGGTGGCCCGGCTGGGTCTTCGACGAATGCGTTGGCAAGTTCGGTCCTCCGGTTCCCACGGGCATGATCTCCAACGACTACAAGATCATGCGCGACTGCAACACTGTTCAGTGGCATGTTGCAGGCAAATGGCAGGCCGACTGCATCAACCACATGATCAAGGAGAAGGGCGTCGAGGTTGTCTTCAGCCACTACCACCTGGTTGACCTGAGCGGCCATACCTACATGAACGTGCTGAAGGACCGCTACGACAGCCGTTACTCCGAGGAAGAGATCTACCAGCTTGCTATTGGCACCTACGAGGCTTGCGACGAGTACGTAGGCGAGTTCCTGCACCTGCTGGACGAGGGCTGGACGATCTTCCTGTTCTCCGACCACGGTCTGGTTTGCCGCACCGGCGACTTCGACCCGCTGATCGGCGACAACTACAACGTGAATGTCGGCGTCCTTAAGCATCTTGGCTACACCGTTATGAAGAAGGACGAGTACGGCCGCGATACCCCCGATATCGATTGGGAGAAGACACGCGCCGTTCAGACCGGCTCGAACGCCATCTTCGTGAACCTGAAGGGCCGCGATCGCTTCGGTATCGTCGATCCCGAGGAGAAATGGGAGCTCGAGGAGCAGATCATCTCCGATCTGTACAGCTATCGCGATCCGTTCACCAACCATCGCGTGGTGGCTCTGGCCCTTCACAAGAAGGATGCCGTGCTGCTTGGCTTGGGCGGCGACTACACCAGCGGCGACATCGTCTTCTTCGTCGACCAGGCGTACGTCTACGACCACGGCGAGTCTCTCTCCACGGCCGAGGGTTACGCGAACACCTCCACCAGCCCGGTCTTCATCGCAGCTGGCGCTGGCATCAAGGAGGGCTTCGAGATGAAGCTCTATCCTCGCGAGGTCGATCTTGCCCCGACGGCCGCAGCGCTTCTGGGCGTGCGTTTCCCCGCCGAGTGCGAAGGCGCGCCGGCCTACACGATCCTTACCGAGGAGCTGTAATCGGGCTTCAATTTCGAAGCTTGACGGGCAATAAGCTTTCAAGGGTCGCATCGCCTGGCGGTGCGACCCTCCTTTTTGCCAAAACGTAATATGAAAGGAGGGCGCTATGGCTGCTGAAGCTAAGGCGTTACGTTCAGGGAATCCGTTTTTGGATGCGCCTGAGGCTAAGAAGAAGACGACTTTGAAGGGCATTTACATTGCCTTGATCGGAGCCGTTTGCTTCATGGCCGTGATCTCGACTATCTTGCCCGTTGCCGCCTTAGAGATCGGCGGCACCGATATCTATGCATTCACGTCAACGCTCAACTCCGTTGGCAGCGTCGTCTTCATGCCGCTATGGGGCTACATCGTTGCTCGAAAGCCCGCTTGGAAGCGTCAGCTGTTCTGCGGGTCTATGATTGTGGGCATCGTTTGCCTTTTGCTGTTCGCAACTGCGCAAAGCATGACGCTCGTCATTGGCACGGGTCCGTTCTACGGCGCCTTAAGCGCTGCGGTGTTCGTCCTAAGCTATTCGATGATCCGCGATATGTATGACGTGAAACAGGCCGGTTTGTACCTAGGTTTTTGCGGGGCCATCATGGCGGCTGGCGCGATTGCCGGTCCGCTTATTGCCGGCGTCATCATTCAGGTGGCCGGGTGGCGCTGGGTTTGCCACCTGTTCTGGCCCATCATGCTGGTAGGCACGGTGTTTGTGTGGTTTGGTTTGCGCGTGCCCGATGATCAGGTCGAATGCCTGGCGCATAAAGGCGGCTCGTTTGACGCGCTTGGCATGGCAAGCCTGGGCGTGTGCTTGGGGTCCATTTCAACCATGCTTTCGCTTGGCGTTAATTACGTTCCCTTTGGCAGTGCGCCCTCCAATGCAATGATAGCGATAGCTGTGATCGCGGGCGCTCTTACTGTGTTCGCTATCAAACGCAAGGGGAACGACGCCATCATCCCGATGTCCGCCGTGAAAGACCGCGACATCATGTGCTTCACGTTGGCGAACATTTTCACCAACTTCTCGAACCTCGCCCCGTATTTCTTCTTGCCGACGTTCGCGCTGTATGTGATGGGCGCTTCGGCTATCGAAGCGGCGCTTACGATTTCGGCGTTCACGATCCTGTCGCTATTCCTGTCGCCGCTTATGGGCAAGCGTATCGGCGTTTCGGGAAATGCGCGCAGCGTTTTGATTTTGGGCACAGTTGCCCGAATCGTCGTCACGCTTGTTCTGCTTGTCGTCCTGGTGCCCTCGGCGAATATCTGGGTGGTTTATGCGGTGTGCCTATTTGGTGGCGTGGCTAGTGGTTCATACGGTGCGGGGCTTTCTGCTGGTCCGCAGATTCAGTTGAAACCCGAGTTGCGCGTGCAGGGCAATTCCGTCATCCAGACGGGCCAAGCGGTTGGCAACTCCGTGGGTTTGGCAACGTATACCAGCATCATGGCGATCTTTGGCGTTGCTCAGGGCATGCATATCGCTCTGATTGTGTCGGCGGCTGCCGCGGTTATTGCGCTGCTGTGCGTGCTGGGGCTTTCTAAGCCGCGTGCTAAGGAATAAAGCCAGTTCAATCGTGCAGGCTGCACGAAAACCAACGGGCTGCAGGGGCTACCTTGCAGCCCGTTTGCGTGTTTTACAGCCGCTATCGAAGTGCTATGCGATGTCGTCGTGGTGCTTTTCGATGCCTTCCGCTACCAGGTAGTTGATGTCGTACAGCAGCTTGATCATGTCGTCGCGATCTGCCTCGCAGCCATTTTGAACCATGGTTTCAAGCAAATGGTATTGCCCTGCGCATAGGTAATTGCACATGTACCGATCGTAAACGCTTTCGCTAGAGTGGATGATCGAATAGGTACGAACGAAGTAGTCGCGGTAGCCTTCGGCGAATTCCCTGGAAACGCTTCCGAAAAACAGGGTTTGCAGGAAGTCCTTGCTAGCAAGAAGATAGTCAACCATCGAGGCGGAGATGTGATAAAGAGCATTTTCGCCGTCGAATGCTTCCTGTCCGTCGGGCGGTTCGGTTACGTCGCGCTGAGTGTCGCAGAATCGCTCGAACACATCGTTGAAAACGTCCTCAAGAACTTCCCTCTGTTCAAAATAGTGGTAGTAGTACGTGCTTCGCCCGACACCGGCGCGGCGCACGATGTCCAGGATCGAGATCTTCTCGAAATCCTTCTCGTCAAGGAGATCTACCAGTGCGTCTTTGATCTTCTGCTTGGCGTTCGTTGTTGCCATTGTCTTCTTCTTCCAGTTTGGTTTCGGCAGTAGTGGACGGGTAGCGCGTCGGTGCGGAATATTGCAGTTGGTTGACCTTGAGTATTCCGCTAGCTTGAACACTTTCGCAAAAAATGTTCGAACAAAAGTGCCTTGTTTGCTGATTTCCTGTACGAACTCAGGTCGGTAAACTGATCATATCGGTTTCCGTCATGGAAAGGGAGGGAAATATGCTTAGATCAAAGGGTTTGAGCGAGAAGGTGCTTCTGCTGGGCATCGACGGCATGGATCCGAAGTTCACCAAGCGTATGCTTAAAGAGGGCTACATGCCCAACACCCAGAAGCTCATCGACAAGGGCGCTGCCCGTGAGGACCTCATGCTGCTTGGCGGCATCCCCACGGTTACCCCGCCGATGTGGACCACGCTTGCTACGGGCGCCACGCCCATGACCCATGGTGTTGAGGACTTCAACATCACCAAGAAGGGCGAGTTGGACATCAACTTCGCCGGCATTTACTCCAACAACGTCAAGGCTGAGCCGCTGTGGAACATCACCGCTGAAGCCGGCAAGAAGACGCTTGTTTGGCACTGGCCCGGTGGCGCTTGGCCTCCGACCAGCGACTCCGAGAACCTGATGGTCGTCGACGGCACCAGCCCGGGAGCTTTGGGCTTCGGCTACGCTATGCGCGACATGGAGGGCGTCGTTTTCGCCAGCGATAAGGTTCCCGCAACCAAGTTCTATTACAGTGCGGCTAATGACACCGACGAGCTCGTCGGCGACGAGAAGATCAAGAGCTACAAGAGCTCCCGCGTTAAGCCGCCGCATCATCAGGATTACTGGGACGAGCTTATCGCTCAGTTCATTGATGAGGTTGGTGACTTCCAAGGCTTCAAGCCTGACGCCCCGGGTCTGAATTACCGCACCGAGGTTCTGCTTGGCAACCGTTCCCAGATGGACGACCTTCACAAGTACCCCAAGAACATCACCATGTCCACCATCACCGAGCCGGAAGGCTGGGGCTTCGAGGTTCCCGAGGGCGCCAAGGAAATCACCTGGTTCAAGGTCATGGGTCATGTTCCCGCACCCTGCCTGATCCTGAAGAACGACGAGGGCATTTACGATCGCCTTGCTATTTACCATACCAAGGAAATCGAGCAGCCCATGGTCGTGCTTGAGAAGGACGTCTACACCGCTAACGTTCCCGACATGAGCCCCACCCGCGACGGCTCGCTCGAGCACGTTGTTCGCAACATGCGCCTGCTCGATCTTGCCGAGGACGGCAGCAGGCTTCGCCTGTGGTACTCCGCCGCGTTCAGCGCCGACGACAACCGTCCGTGGTATCCGCAGTGGATCTTCGACGAGTGCACCAAGAAGTTCGGTCCTCCGGTCCCCACGGGTCAGATCGCCAACGACTACCGCATCATGAACGATTGCAACCTTGAGATGTGGCGTCAGGCTGGCAAGTGGCAGTCCGACTGCTTGAACTACATGATCAAGGAGCACGGCGTCGAGGTTATCTTCAGCCACTATCACCTGGTTGACATGTCCGGTCACACCTACATGAACGTTATGAAGGAGCGCTACGACAGCCGCTATACCGAGGAAGAGATTTACCAGTGCGCTATCGGCACGTACAAGGCTTGCGACGAGTACATCGGCGAGTTCCTGCACCTGCTTGACGAAGGCTGGACCATCCTTCTGTTCTCCGACCACGGCCTGGTTTCCCGCAACGAGGACTTCGATCCGCTGATCGGCGACAACTACGGCGTCAACGCCGGCGTTATGTGCGAGCTTGGTTACACGGTCATGAAGAAGGACAAGTACCAGCAGGACACCGCCGACATCGACTGGGAGAAGACCCGCGCTATCCAGATGGGCGGCAACTCCATCTTCATTAACCTGAAGGGCCGCGACCGTCACGGCATCGTCGATCCCGCCGACAAGTACGAGCTGGAAGAGCAGATCATCTCCGATCTGTACAGCTATCGCGATCCGTTCACCAACCATCGCGTCGTCGAGTTCGCATTCCATCAGAAGGACGCCAAGCTTCTTGGCCTGGGCGGCCCCTACACCGGTGCCGACATCGTCTTCTGCGTGAACGAGAACTACGTTTACGACCATGGTGAGTCGCTGTCCACCGCCGAGGGCGCTCAGGACACCTCGACTTCCCCGATCTTCGTCGCCGCAGGCGCCGGTATCAAGGAAGGTTTCGAGATGCAGCTGTATCCTCGCGAGGTTGACGTTGCCCCGACCGCTGCCGCTTTGCTGGGTGTTCGCTTCCCGGCTCAGTGCGAGGGCGCACCTGCCTACAGCATCCTTACCGAGGAGCTGTAAAGCCAAGCGATTGGCAAATCTGTTCGAAGGGCCGCCGTATGGCGGCCCTTCGTTTTTGCTTGATGTGTTGTTGGCAGCTGCCCTAGTCGCAGGGGAGCGTCACAATGAAGGTCGAGCCTTTGCCCAGAGTGCTTTTCACGCGGATGGTGCCGCCGTGCAGATCGACGATTCGCTTGCAAAGGGCAAGTCCAAGCCCGTTTCCCTCTTGCGCATGCGAGGTGTCGCCCTGATAGAAGCGCTCGAACAGGTGGGCGCGCGTAGTCCCGTCCATGCCGCAACCATTGTCGGAGATAGTGCAGGTCACTGTGCGGTTCTTTGCATCCTGCGCGGTTTTGAGCGATACGTCGATATGGCCGTTTTCCGGCGTGAATTTGACGGCGTTTTGCATGATATTCGTCCAAAGCTGACTAAGATAGTCGGCGTTTCCAACCAGTTCCGCTTCGTTGATGTCGACGCTGATGGCGATGTTCTTCTCGTTGGCGTTCGGCTCGACAATGGCGATGCTACGGCGAAGGCCTTCCGCCACGTCCACGGTGCCGACGTTCGTTAGGATGCTGGAGGACTCCATACGCGACAGGTTAAGGATATCTTCCGACAAGCTCGAGAGCCGTTTCGATTCGTCGATGATGATATCCAGGTACTCTTCGCGTTCTTCTTCAGAAAGATCCTGGTCGCGAAGCAATTGCGCAAAACCGCTGATCGAAGCGATGGGCGTGCGAAACTCATGCGAGAAGTCGCTGATGAAATTGGCGCGCATTATCTCGATTCCCGAGAGTTCCTCGGCGGCCTTGTTGAACGACTTGGTGAACTGCTTCGCCTCGTTGATCTCGATCCGCTCGTTCGGGGGCATACGGATAGAGAAGTCGCCTTTCGCCAGCTCTCCCATGTGCCAGGTCATGTTACGCATGGGCTTAACGATGGTGCGTTCGATGGCGACGGAGATCACGACGGCAAGCAGAAGTGACAGCAACGCGATCATGCTCATGCTTGAACGGGGGAGCACAAGGAACGTCTCGCCGCCTACAGCGCTTAGCTCGAACGGATCGCCGCCAAGAAATGAAGCAGCGGTTAGCACGATCATAATGAATGCTTCAAGGATAAGCATGAAGATACCGATCATTGCCATGCCGCGAAGGCGCTTGGGATGAGGGCTTCGCAACTGGGCGCGTTGGGGCGCGGGCCTCGTTGCGTCGGGAAGGTCGTCCTTGGCCGCTTTTAGAGCGTCGATGGCGGCTTCAAGAGCATCGATTGTCGCTTGGGTGTCAAGTTTGGCTTCCATATCACTTGCTTTCGTTGACGACGGCGCGATATCCAAGGCCGCGTACGGTTTGAATTTCGAAGTCGTCCCAATCGGCGAAGCGGGTACGCAGGCGGTTGATGTGCACGTTCACCGTGCTTTCTGCGCTGTCGGTATCCCAGCCCCATACGTCGTCAAGCAGTTGAGCGCGCGTGAAGGTGCGTCCCGGGTTGGCCAGCAGTTTGAATAGCAGCTGGAATTCCTTGGGCGGGAGCTCTTCGCGAACGTGCCCACGCGCGACCGAGTAGTCGGTTTCGTCAAGGACGGCTGCGCCGATGGTGATGCGCTTCTCGTCGAAGACGTTCGCGCGGCGCAACAGAGCCTTCACGCGAAGAACCAGTTCTTGCATGTCTGCGGGCTTGGTGAGGTAATCGTCGGCCCCGGCGATGAAACCAGCGCGTTTATCCTGCTGTTCAAGACGGGCTGTCAGCATGAGGATGGGCTGGTCGTATCCGTTGGCGCGCATGGTGCGAACGAGTTCGAAACCATCGACGTTCGGCATCATGACGTCGCTGATGACCAGGTCGATGTGCGTTTTCTCGAGTGCTTCAAGCGCTGCGGCGCCGTCGGCAGCCGAGACCGGTTCGTATCCGGCGTGGCGCAGCACGGCACAGATAAGCTTGTTCGCGTTCTTGTCGTCTTCGGCAATCAGGATGGTGACCATGTGGGTTCCTTCGGTTGGTCGACGGTGCGCGCTCGGCTGGCGTCGTGCGTTGGAGCGGATGCTTCGCATAAAGCGCCATGCGGATTGCGTTCAGTATACCGTCGAAGATAAACGCAAGATAAATTCGCAGATAGAAAGCTTGTTTCTGGTGAACGCGCATTGGTTTAGCCGCTCTAGGATGACATAGGCTTGCAGAGGTTGCTGAGCGGGTTTTCTTGCAGGCCGAACATCCACTTTTACATTCTCAAGAAACGACGAACCCCGACGAATAATCGTCGGGGTTCAAGCTGAGCCCGTTCACTAAAGGGGAAGGGTAGCGAACGGTTGTTATTGCGGCGATGGGAGGTGCCGCGGGCGGCATGCTAGGCCGAATGAACTAGTGCATGGCGGCAAGAGCGCGGCGAGCTGCGGTTGCAGCAACGGAGAAGGCGTCGCGGTTGTGCTGCCTCATGCTGATGACGCGACCACGGTTGATTTGCTTCTGCTCGCGACGGAAGTTCAGCGTAACGGTGGTGCTGCCGGCTTCGTTAGCATCGACGGGCTCCCAGCCCATCAGCTCGAAGGCGTCTTTCGTGGTGGATGCGTCGCTGCGGGAGACGGTGATGGTCTTGTACTCGTAGCTGGTTTCGTTCGACATGATGTGTCCTTTCGTCATCTTGCTCGGTTTCCCGCGCAAGTCCTTTAAAACTGTTTCGGTTTCATCTTGCCGTTGACGTTATCTTCGCTGCGGAAGGTGAACTGTTCGTCAACGTTAGATGAACGGGTTGGTTTATGTTTCGGCAAGGATCAAGGGAGCGTTTTTCGCGGAGAGTCTCGGTGTCTTCTTCTTTCCTTGACCGCTCAGGTACTCGCGATTCCCGTAATCATTTCCTTACTGCAGTAATATAATTGTACGAGGAGAGGAAGCAATCAATAGGCAATTTACTTCCAATAGTAAGATAACTAACTATTGGGTAATAAAAAGTGAGGATACCTCTATGGATATGCGCGTGGTTAAAACCCGTCGAGCCATCAGGAATGCCCTAATCGAGCTGGCCGAGGGAAAAGAGGTCGACAAGATCACGGTGAAGGAGCTGTGCGAGCGTGCCGAGATCAGCAAGCCGGCGTTCTACTCGCATTACGGCAACATCTACGATGTGGTCGACGAGGTCGAGGACGAAGTCGTTCAAAAGGTTTGCGACCAGATGGCGCATCGAAGCATCGATGATATCGCGCTTCCCGCCATGTTGCGCGAACTGGGCGAGCAGGTGTACCAAAACCCGCTTCGCAATGTCGTAAGGAACGACGCCGAGAGCGGGGTGCTGGGGCGCAAGTTCATCACGAATTTCATCGAGCAGCGCCAGATAACCATGCACGAAATAGGGAAACGAAGGGACTTCCTTGCCATTGCCTTCGCGTTCGACGGTCTTATGTCGATAATGCAGCGCATGAGCCAGGAGCAGTTCGAAAGGTCGGTTGACGACCTGTCCGTGGTTATGCGCGCTGCCATCACGGCGTTCGACGATTAACCGCCCGATCTGCATTCAGGCATGAAAATGCCCCGACTCTGGGAGAAAGTGAGAGCCGGGGCGGGTAGGAACAGGTTTTGCGTCTTGGCTGACGCGAATGCTGTTAGCCGATGATCTCTTCGATCTTCTCTTCGTACTCCTCGATGGGATGATCGCCAGCGAGCTTGCCAAGGAACTCGCCATCGTTGAAGAACAGGACCTGCGGAACGCCCTTCAAGGAGAAGCGGGAGATCATGCCAGGCTCTTCCTCGACGTCGACCTCGTAGAAGCTGAACTTGCCCTCGTACTGAGAGTCCTCAGAAAGCTCCTCGATCTTGGGGTGAACCTGCTGGCACACATGGCAGGATTGACGGCTGAAGATGACCAGGCAGGGCTCGCCGTCGTCGTAGATGATTTCTTCAAAGCTTGGTCCATCAAGTTTCTTCATGATACTGACCTCTCCTCGAAATGGGTAAAACTCAACGTGATCAAAGAATATCAACCCCAAACTGATGTGTCCATCAAATTAAAGTTGATATGCAGCTGTCCATGTCAAGTTCGAATTGATGCACGAGCAGGTGGGAGCGCGAAACGCGCCCTGCTTCAGTGAAGCGGCCGATCGAGAAGCGAGACACGGATCGCGGCGTTTGCATGGTGAGAGCCCTGCCGAAACATCGCCGAAACAGCGTTGCTCGAAAGCCCCTGCAAAGCGGCCGTTTATGCGCCATATCCGTGTAGTTGAGGTTTGACGATGCCGCCTTTGGGCTTATCTTCTATAATTCAAATCTCATTTGAAAACTTCTGCATTGAGGAGGTGCGTGCATGTCGGGTCTTCAGCTGATGGACACCACCATCCGCGACGGCCAGCAAAGTCTGTGGGCCACGCGTATGCAAATCGGCGACATGCTTCCCATCCTGCCGAAAATGGATCAGGTGGGTTATTGGGCAATCGAAGCCTGGGGCGGCGCCACGTTCGACACGTGCTTGCGCTTCCTAGACGAGAACCCTTGGGAACGCTTGCGCTCCATTAAGGCAAACGCTCCTAATACGCCTCTCTCCATGCTCACGCGCGGTCAGAACCTCATTGGTTACAAACATTACTCGCGTGACATCGTCAACCACTTCATCAAGGCTTCCGCGCGCAACGGCATCCATGTCTTCCGCGTGTTCGACGCTTTGAATGACATCCGCAACGTGGTTGACACCGCCGAGGCCGTCAAGGAGTGCGGCGCTCACTTCGAGCCCGCCATCTCTTATACGGTTTCGCCTGTTCACACGCTTGACAGCTATCTGGAATACGGTCAGAAGCTCAAGGATCTGGGCGCCGACACCATCGCCATCAAGGACATGGCCGGCCTGCTTACCCCGTATCGCGCCGAGCGCATCGTCAAGGCATTCAACGCCGAGATCGGCCTGCCCCTGCATGTGCACTGCCACTACGTTGGCGGTATGGCTCCAGCCAACATCATCAAGGCGGCCGAGGCCGGCGCGGCAATCGCCGACACGGCTCATGCCCCGCTTGCATTCGGCAACTCGCTTCCCGCTGTCGAGATGATCGCTTCCGCACTGCGCGAAAGCCGTTACGACACCGGCATCGACGTCGACCTGCTGTTCGAGATCTCCGAGTACTGGGAAGAGGTCCGCAAGCGCGGCCACTACAAGCGTGGCGTTTCCTCGCTCACCCATATGAAGGTCTACTCGCATCAGGTTCCCGGCGGCATGATGTCTAACCTGGTTTCCCAGCTGGCCGTTCAGAACGCCGAGGATCGCCTGGCCGAGGTCATGGAAGAAATCCCCAAGGTTCGCGCCGAGGTCGGTTATCCGCCGCTGGTCACCCCGCTGTCCCAGATTGTCGGCACGCAGGCCGTGTTCAACGTTCTGACCGGTCGTCGTTGGGGCGTCGTCTCGCGCGAGATGAAGGATTATCTGTGCGGCTACTACGGCAAGGCTCCTGGACGCATCGATCCCGACATCCTTAAGAAGGTTGTCGGTGACAGCCAGGTTCTGCCCCCCGATGTTGCCCCCGGCTCGTTGGTCACCACCACGTACGACGAGGTGGCCGAAGAGATCGGCGATCTGGCGCAGAGCGAGGAAGACGTTCTTATGTACGCGCTGTTCCCGAACGAGGCGCGCACGTTCCTTAGCAAGCATCGCAATTCCGAGAAAGTCGACTTCCTCATGGCTGAGGAATCGAGTCTGACCAAGGAGGACGATTACGTGGATATCAATCAGATTCGCGAGCTGGTTCGCATCGCCGAGGAAAGCGGCGTAGGCGAGATCACCGTCGAGGAAGAGGGCGCGCGCGTTTCGGTGCGCATGCCGTCTGCTGTCGCTGCAGCAGCCCCGGTTGCTGTTCCTGTTGCTGCTGCTCCCGTTGCAGCCGCTGCCGTAGCTCCCGCAGCTGCCGCCCCCGCGCCTGCAGCCGCCGAGTCCGCACGCCCCGCTTCTTGGAAGCCCGTCGCTGCTCCCATGGTCGGCACGTTCTATGCCGCACCGGCTCCTGGTGAGGCTGCATTCGTTCAGGTTGGCGACGAGGTTGCCGCTGGCCAGACCCTTTGCATTGTCGAGGCCATGAAGCTCATGAACGAGATCGAGGCCGAAGAGATGGGCACCGTCCGCGAGATCTGCGTCAAAGACGGCGAACCGGTCGAGTTCGGCACCGTTCTGTTCTACGTCGAGCCGCTGGGTAAGCCCGCTCCTGCTCCGGAGACTGCATAATGTTCAAGAAAATCCTTATCGCAAACCGTGGCGAGGTGGCGCTGCGCGTCATGCGCGCCGCTCGCGAGCTGGGTGTGAAAACGGTCGCTGTTTACTCGACCGAGGATAAAGACACCTATCCCGTTAGCTATGCGGACGAGGCCGTGTGCATCGGTCCTGCTCCCGCTAACAAAAGCTACCTGGTCATGGCCAACATCATCGCCGCTGCGAAGAACACCGGCGCCGAGGCCATCCATCCTGGTTACGGCTTCTTGGCAGAAAACGCCGAGTTCGCCCGCGCCTGCGCAGACAACGACCTGGTCTTCATCGGCCCTTCGGCCGAGTGCATCGAGCGCATGGGCGATAAAAGCACTGCGCGTGAAACCATGAAGGCCTGTGGTGTTCCCACCGTCCCTGGTTCTGACGGCTGCATCGACACCGCCGCCGAGGCGAAGGAGTTCGCCGACCGCGTCGGTTATCCCGTGCTTATCAAGGCCACCGCTGGCGGCGGCGGCAAGGGCATGCGCGAGGTTCATGATCCCAAGGATCTTGAGTCTCAGTACATGGCCGCTCGCGCCGAGGCCGGCGCGGCGTTCGGCAACGACGGCGTCTACCTTGAGAAACTGGTTCTGCGTCCTCGTCACGTCGAGATCCAGGTTCTTGCCGACGATTTCGGTAACAACGTGGCCCTGTGCGAGCGCGATTGTTCGGTTCAGCGTCGCCATCAGAAGCTCATTGAGGAAGCGCCTTCGCCGGTTCTTTCCGACGAGCTGCGTCGTTCCATGAGCGTTGCTGCGGCAAAGGCTGTCCGTGCGGTCGATTACCGCAACGCCGGCACGGTTGAGTTCCTTCTGGACGAGTCTGGCAAGTTCTACTTCATGGAGATGAACACACGCGTGCAGGTTGAGCATCCTGTTTCCGAGGAGATCACCGGTACTGACATCATCAAAGAGCAGCTTCGCATTGCTTCGGGTGAGCCCATGAGCTGCGCTGACCGCGCTCCGTTCACGCCGTTCGGCCATGCAATGGAGTTCCGCATTAACGCCGAGGATCCCGAACACGGCTTCCGTCCGTGCCCGGGCACCATCACCAAGTTCGTGCCTCCTTCGGGCCCTGGCGTGCGCGTGGAATGCTACGTGCAGTCGGGCACCAAGATCTCGCCGTACTACGACTCGCTGGTTGCCAAGCTCATCGTACATGGCGCCAACCGCGAGGAGGCGCTTGCGCGTGGCCGTCGCGCCCTTGACGAGTTCGTCATCGAGGGCATTCAGACAACCATCCCGTTCCACAAGCGCGTCTTGGACAACGAGGTTTTCTGCGCTGGCGAAGCCACGACTGATTTCATTGAAACCCAGATGGGGGATCTGCTATGAGTGAATTGAACATCGATGGAATGACCCTTGCACCGGGTGTTGTCGAGACCATCGTCAACCTTGCCGTTTCCGATGTCGAAGGCGTTGCGGGCGTCGGCGTTCTGAACGCCGCGGGCCGTGGTATCCGCAACGTTCTTGGCGGCAAGCCGGCATTCCCGGGCATCGAGGTTTTCGTTGACGACGACGGCAAGCTTTGCGTTGGCATTCATATCGACGTCAAGTACGGCTCTGTCCTGCCCGATGTGGCCGAGAAGGTCCGTCAGGCTATTGCCGACGCCGTTGCCGTTCAGGTTGGCGTCACGGTTGGCGTTGTCGACGTCTACATCGACGGCGTTCAGTTTGAGAATTAAATCTAAGCAAGTAAGAAGAGTGGGGGATTAGGGCGCCTTATGGCAGCACGAGCTAAACGACACGAACGCACGGTTGCGCGCGAAAGCGCGTTGGCACTTCTGTATTCAAGCGACATTACTGATGAGTCGGTGGCGGATATCGTCGACGCCGGCCAGTACCCGGCCGACGACATCGAGTTCGCTCCGTACGCCGAGGCTCTTGTCCGTGGCGTGCAGGCTCATCGCGCAGAAATCGACGAGCGCCTTGCGTCCACTTCAGAGAATTGGACCCTCGACCGCATGCCGGTTGTCGACCGCGCCATCCTTCGCCTTGCCGTCTACGAGATGATCTACGTCGACGAGGTTCCCGTATCTGTCACCATCAACGAGGCTGTTGAGCTTGCAAAGGCATACGGCGGCGAGGACGATTCTTCCCGCTTCGTGAACGGCGTTCTTGGCCGCATCGCTGCAGGGATTGACGCCGAGACGGCTTCCTCGGAAGTCGTTGACAGCGATGAAATCCTTGAGGGTTCCGAGCCCAAGGAAGACTAATCATGGCTTCCCACGACCTTGACTCATTCGCCGGCGTGAAGACGCGCTTGAGCGAGATCGTCGACGAAGTGAGCAACGATGCTCTCTCGCTTGACGACGCCCTCGCCCTGTACGAAGAGGCGGTTACCCTCGGTCTTCGCGCCAGCGATCTGCTTGAGGCCGACATCGACGCCGATGCAGACGCGGAAGACGAGTCTGCCTTGGAAAACCCTGACGACAATGCTAATGCCGCAGGCGCTTCTGCCGAAGCGCCTGGCAATGCGCGCGCTGCCGCTTTGGGCGAAGCCGCAGCAGTTGCCGGTCAGGGAATCGCGTAAGGAGCCGTTATGGCCAACCGAATCCTCGATTGCGTGTCTTCGCCTGAGGACTTGAAGGTCCTGAGCGATGACGAGCTTCAGATCCTTGCGCTTGAAATCCGCGAGGAGATCATCAAGGTAACCTCCAAGACGGGCGGCCATGTCGCCTCGTCTCTGGGTGCCGTCGAGATCATCCTTGCCGTTCATTCGCTCATCAGCAGCCCACACGACAAGTTCATCTTCGACGTCGGGCATCAGGCGTATGCGCATAAGCTGGTCACGGGCCGTTTGGCCGAGTTCCCGACGCTTCGCCAGTTCGGAGGAATCTCAGGGTTCCCGCGCCCCAAGGAAAGCCCGCATGATGTTCATCCTTCAGGCCATGCTTCCGATTCCATCTCCATCGCGCTGGGTTTGGCTCAGGCGCGCAAGCTGCAGGGCGGCGACGAGAAGATCGTTGCCCTTATCGGCGATGCTTCGCTTTCGGGCGGCATGGCGTTCGAAGCCCTGAACCTTATCGGTCAGCTTCAGTTGCCGCTGGTCATCATCCTGAACGACAACGAGATGTCCATCTCGAAGAACGTCGGCGGCTTGATGAAGCATCTTGGCGCAATTCGCACTACTGCGAAATACCGCCAGGCGCGCGACAACGCTCAGGCTCAACTTGAGAACGCAGGCGCGTTGGCTAATGCTATGGTCTCGTTCGGGCGCAATGTGAAGGAATCGATGAAGCAGTTCGTGCTGCCTCAGTCGTCCATGATGTTCGAACAGCTGGGTATTCTGTGCACGCCGCCTGTTGACGGCCATGACATCGGCGCACTTAAGGAGCTTCTTTCCACGGCGCTTGCCGCAGACGGCCCCGTGCTTATCCACGCCGTTACCAAGAAAGGTGCCGGCTACAAGCCCGCCGAAGACGATCCCGAGCGCTTCCACGGCATTGGCGCGTTCGACATCGCCACGGGCGAAAGCGTCAAAAAACCCGCAGCTGTGCCTTCCTACACCAGTGTATTCGGAAGGGCCCTGGTTGCCGAGGGCAAGGCGGATGAGCGCGTTGTGGCCCTCACGGCTGCCATGCGCGGCGGTACCGGTCTTGATGCATTCGCAGAAGCCATTCCCGATCGTTTCATCGATGTGGGAATCGCCGAAGAGAACGCTGTGGCCATGGCGGCAGGCCTTGCCATCGGCGGGAACAAGCCGGTTGTTGCCGTTTACTCGACGTTCTTGCAGCGTGCGTTTGATCAGATTCTGATCAACGTCGCTCTGCCTGAGCTTGATGTCGTGTTCGCCATCGACAGGGCGGGCGTCGTCGGCGCCGACGGCTCCACCCATAACGGCATGTTCGACATCGCTTACATGCGCATGGTTCCGCATATGCGTGTCATCGCTCCTTCCAACGAGGCCGAACTGGTGAACGCGCTGCATACGGCGCTTTCGCTTGAGGGCCCTGTTGCCGTTCGTTACCCGCGCGGTCAAGCCGAAGGCGTTCAGGTTCCTGAAACGCCTTGCGAGCTTCCGTACGGCAAGGGCGATATTCGCCGCCAGGGCGAGGATGTGTGCATTCTTGCTTGGGGCGACATGGTGCGCGAGTCGCTGGGCGCGGCCGAGCTGCTTCAAGAACAGGGCATCGACGCGCGTGTCGTTGACATGCGCTGGGTGAAGCCCCTCGACCACGATGCTATCAAGCATGCGGCGGCAACCAAGCTTGTCGTCACCGTAGAAGACGGCGTTATCGCTGGCGGCGCGGGCGAGGGTGTCATGGAGGTCATGCGCGGCATGGGCAGCCTTACCCCGGCGTTGGTTCTGGGCGTGGGTGACCAATTCGTCACGCACGGCACTCAGGCTCAGCTTCTCCATTCGCTTGGCCTTGATGCCGAGGGAATCGCTGACAGCGTCTTGAAGCGCTTGGCTCAGGATTCTCTTTCCAAATAACCCGTTTTGGGAAACCGTCATTTCAATGCGCCTTTCGGGGCGCATTTCTTTTTGCGTTTGGTCGCTCGCAACGACGCCTGCGAACTCCGCAATGGCCGCGCTTCGGCGCGCGCGAGCTTCACAACAGCTACGCTTCGGCGCGTGCGAAACATTCCCGTAACCGTGAAACAGTTTCCGAAACGAATCGAAACAAGCGCGTAATCTCTGAAAAATTACCAAAATCGGCATTTGATCAGGCAATATATCACTCATTAAAAGAACGTTAATCGTGAAGTAACGACGTTGTAACACGCCCTCCCGAGAATCCAAGTCGTAGCAAGGGACACCGAAGACGGATGGTCTGAGGCGAGCGAGGAAGAATCGCGCCGCTCCCACCGCCTTCCCGATTGGAAGAAAGAAGGAAAGGGCATGTACGACACTGGTTCAACGGCATTCATGATCGTTTGCGCGATGCTTGTTTTGCTTATGACGCCTGGCTTGGCATTTTTCTACGGAGGTCTTTCGCGGCGTAAAAATGTGGTCAACACGATGATCATGTCGTTCGCGGTCATCGGCATCGTTGCCATTACTTGGACGGTTTGCGGATGGTCGTTCGCATACGGCGGGGATGGCTCCATCCCGTTCTTCGGCGGTTTTGACCAGCTTGGTTTCTTGGGCGGGACAAGCGATATGATCGCTGCTGCGACCGACGTTCCCGAGGATGCGGTTTACCCCGATATCATCAACTTCGTGTTCCAGATGGCGTTCTGCATGATCACCACCGCCATCATCACCGGCTCACTTGCCGGCCGTATGAAGTTCGGTGCGGTGTGCGCGTTTGCGGCTGCTTGGACTATCTTGGTTTACCCGCCGCTTGCCCATATGGTTTGGGGCGGCGACGGCAGCCTGATCGGCGACACCATTGGTGCACTTGACTTCGCTGGCGGCGATGTTGTCCACATCAGCTCGGGCCTTACCGGTTTGGTGCTTTGCCTGATGCTTGGTAAGCGCAAGGGTTTCGGTATGATGAGTTACCGTCCGCACAACGTCCCGTTCGTTGCTTTGGGCGCAACTCTTCTGTGGTTCGGTTGGTTCGGCTTTAACGGCGGTTCTCAGTTCGCTGCCGATGGCGTTGCGGGCTTGGCCGTCATCAACACTGTCGTCGCATCGGGCGCCGCGCTGGTTTCCTGGATGATCGTCGAACGCGTGAAGGTTGGCAAGCCCACGCTGGTTGGCGCAGCCACTGGTCTTGTTGCCGGCCTGGTTGTCATCACCCCTGCAGCTGGCTTCGTCGAGCCTTGGGCGGCAATCGTCATGGGCCTGTGCGTGTCCCCGATCTGCTATTTCGCCATTTCGGTTTGCAAGGCCAAATTCGGTTACGACGACGCGCTTGATGCATTCGGTTGCCACTGCGTCGGCGGTATCGTGGGCGGCATCTTCACCGGCCTGTTCTGCGTGCCCGAGCTGTCCTGGACCGACTTCGGCGGCCTGTTCTACACCGGCGATTTCTCGCTGCTAGGCAGCCAGATCGCAGGCATCCTGATCACCATCGTCTTCGTGGCAGTGTGCGACGTTGTCCTCGGCCTTATCATCAAGGCGTGCTTCAAGGGCGACCTGCGAGTGAGCGAGGAAGAAGAAGCTCAGGGCCTGGATGTTGCGGCACACGGCGAGTCTGCTTACCCGGCTTACATTGGCTTGGACTAAGCGATTGCGGAAAGGATACGTATCATGAAGAAAATCACGGCAATCGTTCGCCCCGAGAAGCTTGAGGCAGTGAAGGAGGCCCTGTTCGAGGCGAAGGTCAGCGGCATGACGATCTCTCAGGTTCAGGGTTGCGGCAGCCAGCATGGCTGGAAGGAGTACTACCGCGGCACCGAGGTTCTGCTGAACATGGTTCCGAAGGTGAAGTTCGAGATCGTCGTTACGGACGAAGAGGTCGATCCTATCGTAGATGTGATCACGTCGGTTGCCCGCACGGGTGAAGTCGGCGACGGAAAGATCTTCGTGTTCCCCGTTGACGAGGTTGTTCGCGTGCGAACCGGCGAGCGTGGCGGCGATGCAGTTTAGCCTGCAGAGCCAGAGAACTGGCGCGAAGCGAGTTCCCGATTTCGGATAGTCGAAAATCGTTCGAAGGGCACCAATCATTAAACACGGCAGTCAAGCGGCTGCCGTGTTTTTTCTTTCTGCGATTGACCGTTTGCCGGACGAGTTTCACACGAGTATTGCAAAACGTGTGAAAGAAGTGTTACAAAGAAATAAATCGTAATACCAAAACGGAATCGCATCGAAGTGCGCGCGGGCGTCAAAGCCCAACCCAACTTCATCCCTCCCTGCAAATACCGGGGACTCAGTGTCAAGTTGGCAACTCAATGCGATTATCAAACGACGAAAGGACGATCGCAATGACCGAACAAACCAACCTCACTCGCCGTACGTTCGCGAAAGCGCTTGGCGCGGGTGCGATGATGCTGCCGTTCGCCGGGGCTTTGGCAGGTTGCCAGGCAAAGGACAAGGGCGCGGCTTCTTCGGCCGCCGGCACCTCTTCCAAGGGCGATGCGAAGTCTCAGGTCATTGTGACCATGCCTGCCTCTTCTGAGCCCTCAGCCGGCTTCAACCCATTTGTTTCTTGGGGTTGCGGCGAGCACGTGCACGAACCCCTTATCCAGTCCACTCTTCTGACCACGACGGTCGACATGGGCTTCAAGAACGACCTTGCCACCGACTACAAGTGCTCTGAGGATGGCCTGGTCTGGACGTTTGCCATTCGCGACGATGCCAAGTTCACCGACGGCGAGGCCCTTACCGCCAAAGACGTTGCCTTCACCCTTAACGGCATTCTGAACTCCGAGACCTCGGAGTGCGACCTTTCTATGGTCAAAGAAGCTCGCGCTATCGATGACTTTACGGTTGAGGTCGAACTGAACAAGCCGTTCAATGCATTCCTTTATACCCTGGCCGTCATCGGCATCGTGCCCGAGCATGCATACAGCGACTCCTATGGTGAAAATCCCATTGGCAGCGGCCGTTACATGCTTGAGCGCTGGGACAAAGGTCAGCAGGTCATCCTTGCGGCAAATCCCGACTACTACGGCGAGGCTCCCAAGATGCAGCGCGTAGTCGTGGTTTTCAAGGATGAAGATGCCTCCCTTGCTTCGGCTAAGGCTTCGGAAGCGGACGTTGCATACACCTCCGCCACGTTCGCGGCCAACCAGCCGAAGGGCTACGATCTGCTGAACTGCGCATCGGTCGATTCGCGTGGCATCGCGCTCCCCACGGTGCCCGCGAATTCGCCGAAGACCCGTTCCAACGGCGCCGATTACGAAACGGGCAACAACGTTACTTCCGATATCGCTGTCCGTCGGGCCATCAACTATGCAATCGATCGCCAGCTGATGATCGATCATGTCCTTTCCGGTTACGGCGAACCTGCTTACAACGTGTGCGACGGCATGCCTTGGGCAAGCGATGCCATGCACATCGCAACCGACGTCGACAAGGCAAAGAGCATCTTGGACGAGGCCGGTTGGGCCGTCGCTTCCGACGGCATCCGTGTTAAGGACGGCGTGCGTGCAAGCGTCGAGCTGTACTATCCGGCAAGCGACACTGTTCGCCAGGCCATTGCCAACGAGTTCGCCGATCAGATGAAGGGCATCGGTCTCGAGGTCAACCTAAACGGCGCGGGCTGGGACGAGATCTACCAGCACGGCTACAACGATCTGGTTACCTGGGGCTGGGGAAGCAACTCGCCTATCGAGATGTACAACCTGTACTACTCCAAGGGCACGGGCAACTTCGCTTCGTATAAGAACGAAACCGTCGACAAGCACATCGACGCCGCTTTGTCCTATGCCAACGTCGAGGATTCTTATGAGGAGTGGAAGCTGGCTCAGTGGGACGGCAGCGAAGGCGTCGGCCCGCAGGGTGGTGCGACGTGGGTTTGGTTCGCGAATGTCGACCACCTGTACTTCACCAAGCAGAATCTGGTCATTGCCGAGCAGAAGATGCATCCGCATGGTCATGGTTGGAGCTTGGTCAACAACGTCGATCAGTGGGAATGGGCGTAGGGAACGCCGCCGCGTGAAGAGCATGAAGGGCGCTGCCTTCATGCTCGTCTGATTGGATAGAGGCCCCGTTCGCCGGTTTCATGGAGGCAGGCGGGGCTTTAAGGATATCTTTTGTCAATGGTTGATTTCATTTTCAAAAACATACTGCGCTTCGTGCTGCTGATGTTCGCGGTTAGTTTCGTGGTGTTCGCGCTGGTCAGCTTGTCGCCCATCGATCCTATTCAGGCGAATCTGGGTCAGGCCGCCTATGTGAACATGAGCGAGGCGAAGCGCGCCGTGTTCGCCGAGCATTGGGGCGCAGACACGCCGATGCTCGAGCGCTATGCAAGCTGGATGGCGGGTCTGATTCACGGCGACATGGGCACCTCGCTCAGGTTCAACGCGCCGGTGACGCAGGTCATTGCGTACCGTGCGGGCAATTCGCTCATGTTGATGACGGTTGCCTGGGTGGTCAGCGGCGTTCTTGGGTTCGTGCTGGGCATTGCCGCCGGCGTGTTCCGCGGTAGCTTCATCGACAAGTTCGTTCGCGTGTACTGCTATGTTCTGGCTGCAACGCCGTCGTTTTGGATCGGTCTTATCCTGCTGACCGTTTTTGCGGTTCAGCTTGGTTGGTTCCCGTTGGGCCTGTCGGTTCCCGTGGGCGTCTCGGGTGAGGTTTCCTTCGCCGATACGTTGTCGCACTTGGCGCTTCCTGCCATCACGCTTTCGCTGGTGGGCGTTGCGAACATCGCGCTTCATACGCGCGAGAAGGTGGTCGATGTCATGGAAAGCGAGTACGTGCGTTTCGCCTGCGTCAGGGGCGAGAGCACGGCCTCCATCATGAAGCACCATGTTCTGAGGAACGTCGCGCTGCCGGCTCTTACGTTGCAGTTCGCTTCGATCTCCGAGATCTTCGGTGGCTCGGTGCTGGTTGAGCAAGTTTTCTCGTATCCGGGTTTGGGTCAGGCTGCAGTTACCGCGGGCGTTGGCAGCGATGTCGCGCTTCTTGCGGGCATCGCCCTGGTTTCGGCGTTGTTCGTTTTCGGCGGCAACACCATTGCCAACGTGCTTTACGGTGTTATCGACCCGCGCATGGAGGCTAAAACCGCGCAGGGGAAGGCGGTTGCCTCATGACGAATCTGGAACCTTGCACGATCGGTGCTTCGAACGAGCCCGCCGCGCAGGCTGCGGAATCCGTATCGGCGATGGCCGCCTCGTCTCATAAAGACTTGGAACCCGTGCTTTTGCACGAGCCGTTGTCGCGCGCTTCCAACCGAAAGGTCACCCTTGCGGTTTGCGTTGCCTCTGCGCTTGCGCTGGTTGTTGTGGTCGTTGCTGGCTTGCTGCTGAGTGATGAAGCGGTTCGCACGAATTTCGCTTCTAAGAACATGGCTCCGTGCCTGGCTCGCCTGTTCGGCACCGACTGGATGGGTCGTGACATGTTGGCGCGAACCTTGACGGGCCTTTCCACCAGCGTGCTTTTGGGTCTGATTGCGGCAACCGCTTCCGCGATCATTGCCCTGATTTTGGCCTCGATCGCGGCTCTTGGCGGCAAGAAGGCCGATGCGGTGGTCACGTGGCTGGTCGACCTGGTTTTGGGCGTGCCGCATATCGTGTTGCTCATTCTGATTTCGTTCGCCCTTGGCAAGGGTTTCTGGGGCGTGGCCATTGGCGTTGCGCTCACTCATTGGCCAAGTCTTACGCGCGTGCTGCGCGCCGAGATCCTTCAGTGCCGCGAGGCCCCGTATGTGGCGGTTGCGCGCAAGCTAGGGCAAAGCCGCTTGAAGATCGCGCTCACGCATATGCTGCCCGCGCTGTTCCCGCAGTTCATCGTTGGATTGGTTCTGCTGTTCCCGCATGCCATCCTGCACGAAGCGGCAGTGACGTTCCTTGGCTTCGGCCTTTCGCCCGACATGCCGGCAATTGGCATCATCCTAAGCGAGTCGATGGGTTACCTGTCCATTGGTGCATGGTGGTTGGCCGTGTTCCCGGGCCTTGCCTTGGTGGCATGCGTTCTGTTGTTCGACTTCGCTGGTTCGGGGCTTCGCAAGCTCATCGATCCGCATACGGCGCAAAGGTAGGGAACCATGGAGAACAGTAATTCCAGCGCCGAGTTTTTGGGCGGCGTTGTCGAAGGGGTGCCCGAGCAGGCTTCTTCGCACAACGAGACCCATGCTAATGCCGAGCGCCACCATCATCATGCGCATGCATCCGCTTCGCATCACGAGCACGGCCATCATCTGCTTCAGGTTGAGGATCTCGCCGTTGCGTTCAGCATGTACGACGAGCGGCAGAGCTTTTTCCGCGCGAAGAAGAAGCACGTGGAGGCGCTGCATGGTTTGAGTCTTTCCGTCCATGCCGGCGAGATCATCGCGATCGTGGGCGCGTCGGGTTCGGGCAAGACACTCCTCGCCGACGCGGTCATGGGTGTTTTCGAGCCGAATGCTCAGGTAAAGGGCAAGATTTGGTATGACGGCGAACTTCAGGACGCGACCGGTCTTGTCGCGTTGCGCGGCCATGGCATCTCGATGGTGCCTCAAAGCGTGCGTGCTCTTGACCCGCTGATTCGCGTGGGCAAGCAGGTGGAAGGTTTCGGCGCATCCGGTGCCGACCGCGAGTCGCGTCGTGCGAAACGCGAGGAGCTGTTCGCGCGCTATGGGCTTGACCCGCAGGTTGCCGACATGTATCCGCATGAGCTTTCGGGCGGCATGGCCAGGCGCGTGCTTTTGTGCACGGCGCTTATGGACGACCCGCGCGTCATCGTTGCTGATGAGCCGACGCCCGGTCTGGACTTGGAGCTTGCCGTGCGCGCCATGGATGACTTTCGCGCGTTCGCCAACCAAGGCAACGGCGTGCTGCTTATCACGCACGATATCGAGCTCGCCCTTCGTGTGGCCGATCGTATCGCGGTGTTCAAGGATGGCACCGTGGTCGAGGAGACTTCTGTCGAGAACTTCGCTGCCAGCACGCCTGACGGGCTGATCCATCCGTTCTCCCGCGAGCTGTGGCAGGCGCTTGCCGATCTCGGCGCCTCGAGTGCGCCCGAAAGCGGCCAAGGCTCAGCCCCCGATGGCGCTTCCTCGGAAGTGCCTGAGGAGGGCCAAGGTCTAACTCCCGATGGCGCTTCCTCGGAAGTGCCTGAAGAGGACAAAGATCTTAAAGAGGAAGGGGGTTCGGCATGTTAGAGGCGCGCGACGTCACGTTCGGCTACGGCAAGCGAACTCTGTACGAAGGCTTCAACCTATCCATCGTCCCGGGTGAGCGCGTCGCCCTGAGCGCCCCGTCCGGCTTCGGCAAAACCTCGCTCTGTCGCGTGTTGGCCGGATATGAGCGCCCGTGGTCGGGTTCGGTCCTGATTGACGGCGAACCGCTGCCCAACAACGGCGCAAGCCCCGTTCAGCTTATCATCCAGCACCCCGACACCGCGGTCGATCCGCGTCTGCGCATGGCGAAGACCCTCGCCGAGGCAGGGGACGTCCCCGGGCGCATCGTGCGCGGCCTCGGCATTCGCGACGAGTGGCTCACGCGTTTCCCGCACGAGCTTTCCGGCGGCGAGCTTCAGCGCTTCTGCATCGCCCGTGCATTGGGCGCTTCTCCGCGCTACCTGATTGCCGACGAGATCTCGACCATGCTCGATGCCGTGACGCAAGCTCAGATCTGGAGCTTCTTGCTTGAGGAATGCGAACGCCAAAACATGGGCTTGGTGTTCGTGTCGCATTCGCCCGCCCTGACGAAGAAGATCGCAACGCGCGTTGTTGACCTGCGCGAATGCGTCGGACGGTAAGCTGACTGCAAAATCATTTGGGCGACTCGTGGTGAATTGTCGACGTCATTGAAACGCTCCGCACGGGGGCTTGCGGCATGATATACTAATGCGGCTTGTAAGACGGACTTGCAAGCAACAGTATTGGCCCCCGAGACATGTTTGTTGCACAACGAGGGGTTCGGCATCAGCTGGGCTTCGCGTCACCCGAACATGGTAAATGTCAGCAATCATTCATGGCGAAGGGTCCCCGAGAATTGAAAGGGGTCCGTTTTGACCGAAATCAAAAACCCGTCCGTCATCGATTTCTCCGACATCTCCGATGAGCAGATGAACCAGATGATCGATGGCACCCTCACCGAGTTCGACGAAGGCGATCTGGTTGACGGCACTGTCGTCAAGATCGAGCGCGACGAGGTCCTGGTGGACATTGGATTCAAGAGCGAGGGCGTTATCCCCGTTCGCGAGCTCTCCATCCGCAAGGACGCCGATCCTGCCGACCTGGTCACCGTTGGCGACAAGATCGAGGCTCTGGTTCTCCAGAAGGAAGACAAGGACGGTCGTCTCATCCTCTCCAAGAAGCGTGCCGAGTACGAGCGTGCCTGGATCTCCGTCGAGGAGAAGTTCAAGGCCGGCGAGCCTGTCACTGGCGAGGTCATCGAGGTCGTCAAGGGTGGTCTCATCCTCGACATCGGCCTGCGTGGCTTCCTGCCTGCTTCCCTGGTTGACCTTCGCCGCGTGAAGGATCTGGATGCTTACCTGGGCACCGAGCTCGAGGCACGCATCATCGAGATGGATCGCAACCGCAACAACGTTGTTCTTTCCCGCCGCGTCATCCTCGAAGAGGGCCGCAAGAACGAGCGCGTCGAGATCCTTGCCAAGCTCTCCAAGGGCATGCGCCTCAAGGGCACCGTTTCCTCCATCGTCGACTTTGGTGCATTCGTCGACCTGGGCGGCATCGACGGTCTGGTTCACATTTCCGAGCTTTCTTGGAACCACGTCAACCATCCCTCCGAGGTTGTCAAGGTTGGCCAAGAGGTCGAGGTCGAGGTTCTGGATGTCGACCTTCAGCGCGAGCGCATCTCCCTGGGTCTCAAGCAGACCACGCCTGATCCTTGGGTCAAGCTCGTCGAGAACTACCCCGTTGGCACCATCGTTGACGGCACCGTCACTAAGGTCGTTCCGTTCGGCGCATTCGTCGCTCTGGGCGAGAACACCGAGGGTCTGGTCCACATCTCCGAGATGGCTCCGCGTCACATCGACACCCCTGCACAGGTCGTGAAGGTTGGCGACGTCGTCAAGGTCAAGGTTATGGACGTCAACCCCGAGCGTCGTCGCATCAGCCTGTCCATGAAGGCTGCCGCTGCCGACCTGGGCATCGAGATCGCGGTCGAGAACATTGCCGAGGACGGCAAGAAGGAGACCGAGGCTCCCGAGGCTGAGGCTACCGAGACTGCTGCTGAGTAATTTTCGCTAGCATCGAAACCGCCAAGGGCGGGAAAGCGTTAAGCTTTCCCGCCCTTTCATTATGCCTTTAGACCATGGCATGGAAAGAGGGGCGAATCGCCCCTCTGAATCATTGATATTCGGTTGTCGAGGCGGCAGGCAAGACTGTGATTCTACGCTGCCTCACCCCCAGCGTCACCGTCGTCTTCCGTGGCTTCTTCGGCTGTGTTTTCATCTTCGGGGTGCTCGGGCAGGTACGCTTCTACCGCGCTCTTGACCAGCGCGGTATAGATTCCGGCGCCTTCCTCGGTAAGATGCGTGCCATCGCCGTCGAAGAGGTCTTCGCGGTTGGCGCTGAATCCAAACCAGTCGATGATCTGGACGTTGCTGTAACGGGCGGCCGCATTCCACAGCGCGGCATTCGACTCGTCTTGCCAGTCGGTGGTCGAGCGTGTGGTCACGAACCACACATCCCTTTCGGGTCCGACCACTCTCATCACGTCATCGATCTGGTCGTCGGTGACCACGCTGTTGGTTCCCAGTGCGAATACGACCACGTCACCGACCATTCCCATGTCTAGATAGTGCTGCAAAATGCCCGGCGCGTCCCAAAGCTGGCGGTTTACCTGCGCATCAATGAGGCCATGCGGGAATGTTTGGCTGAAATCGGGGATGGCGCGTACCGATACCGAGTCACCGATCATGACGATGTCGTAGGGGTCGGGCGCCGGGGCGGCAGGCTCGATCTCGTTGCTTTCGGGCGCATTGGTTTGGGCTTCTTCGCTTTTCAGAAGATCACCGCCTTCAAGGGCACTGGTGTCGGGAACGAAGATGCAGCCGATAACGGTTACCAAAACAACCAGTGCGCAAACGGCTACGGGAATCAGATGGGTTTGAACCCATTCGCGTAGGGTGAACGCGCCTTCGCGCAGGTTGCGCACGAAATTGCCGATGGCGCCGTGCCTGATGGGGTTTTCGACGAAGGTGTAAGAAAGCCACGACACCCCGATGATCAGGGCAAGCTGCAAAATCCTGAGATACCAAGGCAGGCCATCTTGAAGGTTGCCCGGGGTGGTAAGAAGCAGAATGGGGTAGTGCCACAGATAGATGGAGTAGCTGAGTTTGCCGATGGTCACCAGCGGCTGCCACGAGAAGATCTTCCCGATAATGCTGACAGGATGAACCATCACGGCAATGGCAAGCGCGGTTAGCAGCGAGCAAAGCACCAGGCCGCCATAGTAAATGAAGGGTGAGTATCCATTGGTAAGGCCTACCATCAGCACTAACCCGATAAGCGCCGCAACGCCCACGCCGTCAAAGGCGATGCGTTCTGCGCCTGAAAGGTCGCGGCCGCTGATATCGGAAAGCTTCGCCGAGGGCCAGATCATGGCAAGCAGTGCGCCAATCAACAGCGAGAACGCACGTGTGTCGGTGCCGTAGTAAACGCGGCTGGGGTCGCCTGCCGGATCGAACAGGATCATCATCAGGACGGCCGAGACAACGATCAGCGCCGTGGTGACTTTGCGCAGCGTCCCCTTGCGCATGCCAGCGCGCAGAGCCAGCAGCATAAAGACGGGCCATACGATATAGAACTGCTCTTCAATGGAAAGCGACCAGCAATGCGTGATGGGAGAGGGGGCGCCAAGCGCTTGGAAGTACGAGATGCTGCCGAAGATCTGGAACCAGTTGTTGAAGAACAGGGCGGTTGGCAGTATCTGCGGGCGCATCTTGGTAAACAGCGCGTGGTTGAACAAAACGCATAAGAAAGCAACCCCGATCAGGGTAAAGAAGACAGCGGGGATGATGCGGCGGATTCGCCTCATCCAAAAGTCTTTAAGGTCGATGGTGCCCGAGTAATCGAATTCGGCGATAAGAAGCCCGGTGATCAGGTAGCCGGAAAGGACGAAGAACATGGTCACGCCAAGAAGGCCGCCGGGGGCCCAGGACATGTTCATGTGATAGGCGATAACGGCTAGAACAGCAAATGCGCGCAGTCCGTCAAGCGAAGGGATGTAGCGTGTTTTCGGTCGACTCATCGAACGATTCCCCCATCAAGCTATCGATCGGCCGCGGGCGTGACGAATGCCTGCCGAGAGGCCGTTGTTTTTGCGCCAACCCCAATCGGCGCGTTTGGTCACGCCGCGGAAAAAGACGCAAGTTGGATGCGATAGCGGCGAAACGCTCGTGTATTATAAAATATACGGCTCTGCACATACCTATATTTATCTCTATTGTTTCAGATCGACATGCAGGAGGTCACCATGCTCACAATCTTCGTCATCGGCGGGATGGGTGCCGGAAAATCTACCGCGCGCAAGGCCCTTGTCGATCAAGGTTTGGACTGGCTTGACCTCGATCAGATCGGCCATGACGTCCTTATGTGGGAGACGGTGAAAACCGACCTGCTCGGTGCTTTCGGGACTGACATCTTCGATCCGTACGGCGAAGTCAGCCGTCCGGCCCTTGCACGCAAGGCATTCGAAAGCCCTGCTCAAACGCGTAAGCTCAACCGTATTACCATGCCTCGCATCGAGGAGCTGTTCGTCGAGCGACTGGACGAGCTGAAGCGCAAAGGCTGCAAGGCCGTGGTTGTCGAGTATTCGGTGTACAAGAATCGCGCATCGTCGATGGGCTATGCCGCCGACATCGTCATCGGCGTTCTGGCTCCGCTTGACGTTCGCCTTCAGCGCGCCGTTGCCGCAGGCTGGGCCGAGGACGATGTTCGCCGTCGCATTGCCCAGCAGGTTACCGATGCCGAGCGCATCGAGGAATCCGATGTCGTGTTCAGCAATGACGGCACTAAGGAAGAGCTGTATAACAAGGTTGTCAGCTGGTGGAACGACTACGCTGAAAAAGAGGGCATCCAACTCTAATACTGCTAGCGTGTTGCTATGGCGCGGCGCCATGCCCGTGCGGGCGCGGCGCCGCTTTTCTGTCTCACCGTCGTGTTCTAAGGGGCATTCTCAATGGCTCATCTTTCGAATCTCGAAGGTATCGCTATGGAAGGCAAGCTGCCTGACGTAAGGCTTGCCAACACGCCGTTCAAGGTTGTTTCGCCGTACGAGCCTGCAGGCGATCAGCCCCAAGCCATCAAGGCGCTTGCCAAGAACGTCGACGATGGCATGCGCTATCAAACCCTTTTGGGCGTGACCGGCTCGGGCAAAACCTTCACCATGGCTAAAGTCATCGAGGCCACGCAGAAGCCCACGTTGGTGCTTGCCCCCAATAAGACGCTTGCGGCCCAGCTGGCGGGCGAGCTGAAGGAGTTCTTTCCCAACAACTCGGTTGTCTACTTCGTTTCTTACTACGACTACTATCAGCCCGAAGCATACGTTCCTGCTTCGGATACGTTTATCGAGAAAGACGCATCGATCAACGAGGAAGTCGAGAAACTCCGTCATGCGGCCACGTCCGCTTTGCTTTCGCGTCGTGATTGCATCGTGGTTGCGTCCGTAAGCTGCATCTATGGCATCGGCTCGCCGATGGATTACGCGGGCATGGCTGTTTTCCTTGACAAGGAGAAACCTGCTGACCGCGACGATGTCATCCACGACCTTATCGACATTCAATACGACCGAAACGATTACGAGCTTTCGCGCGGGACCTTCCGCGTGCGCGGCGACAACCTGGATGTGTTCCCTCCGTACGCCGACAACCCCATCCGCATCGAGTTCTGGGGTGACGAGATCGAATCCATTTCGGAAGTGGACAACGTCACGGGTGAGGTTATTCAAACGTATGAAGCGCTTCCCATCTGGCCGGCTTCCCATTACGTCACTGCGCGCCCGAAGCTCGATCGTGCCATGGCAAGCATCCGCGAGGAGCTTCAAAACCGTCTCGAGCAGTTCCGCTCCGAAGGTAAGCTTCTTGAGGCGGAGCGCCTCGAGATGCGCACCAGCTACGATCTTGAGATGCTCGAGACCATGGGCTTCTGCAGCGGCATCGAGAACTATTCGCGTCATATCGACGGCCGCGCTCCGGGCGAGCCGCCGTACACGCTCATCGATTATTTCCCAAAGGACTTCCTGTGCATCATCGACGAGAGCCATGTCACCGTGCCGCAGATCCGCGGCATGCACGAAGGCGACCGTTCGCGTAAGATCACCCTGGCCGAGCATGGCTTCAGGTTGCCCAGCTGCTTGGACAACCGTCCGCTGCGTTTTGACGAGTTCGAGCAGCGTGTGCCGCAGTTCATTTACGTGTCGGCAACCCCGGGCGATTATGAGGAGCGCGTCAGCCAGGCGAAAGTCGAGCAGATCATTCGCCCAACCGGGTTGCTTGACCCCGAGATCATCGTGCGTCCCGTCGCCTCGCAAATCGATGACATCATAGACGAGGCAAAGTTGCGCGCTTCGCGTGACGAGCGCACGCTTATCACCACGCTCACCAAGAAGATGGCGGAAGACTTGACCGATCATCTGCTTGACCAGGGTGTTCGCGCGCGATACATGCATTCGGACATCGCCACGCTCGACCGTGTCGAGATTCTGCGCGATTTGCGCATGGGCAAGTTCGACACGTTGGTGGGCATCAACCTGCTGCGCGAGGGCCTCGATCTGCCCGAGGTGTCGCTAGTCGCCATTCTTGACGCAGACAAGGAAGGCTTCCTGCGCAACCACCGCTCGCTCATTCAGACCATTGGGCGTGCGGCGCGTAATGTGTCGGGCCAAGTTTTGATGTACGCTGACAAGATCACCGATTCCATGCGTTTGGCCATTGACGAGACGCGTCGCCGCCGCGCCATCCAGATGAAGTACAACGAGGATCACGGCATCGAGCCGCAAACCGTCCGCAAGGCCATCAGCAACATCATCGGATACGTCACCGAGGGAAGCGCTGGCAAGACGGCCGAGCAGGTCAATCAGGAATTGGCCGAGCTTTCACGTGAAGAGGTCCTTCGCATCATCTCCAGCATGGAGGACGAGATGGCTGAGGCGTCGAAGAACATGGACTTCGAACAAGCTGCCCAGATCCGCGATCAGGTGGTTAAGCTGCGCGCGTCGTTCGAAGGCACGTCTGAGAAAGATGCGCTGGCCGGTTTGAAGAAGCAGGCGCGCAAGGGAAGCGCATTCGGCAATAGGAAAAACGCGGCTTATGGTTCAAGCCGCAGAAGCTAAGGGAGCAACAGCAGATGAAAGCAGTGATCCAGCGAGTGACGCAGGCGCAGGTTCAGATCGAGGGCAATGTAGTCGGCTCTATCGGCAAGGGTTACCTGATTTTGCTTGGTGTTGGCCAGGACGATTCGGAAGAACAGGTCGAGAAGCTTTGGTCGAAGATCTTCCGCATGCGCATTTTCGCTGACGAGAATGGGAAAACCAACCTTTCGCTTGGCGATGTCGCCGGCGAGGTTCTGGTGGTCTCGCAGTTCACCTTATATGCCGATTGCCGTCGCGGCAACCGTCCCTCGTTCACGAAGGCGGGTTCACCCGATAGCGCCAACGCCCTGTATGAGCGCTTCGTCGAGCGCGCTCGTCGCGACGTCGAACGTGTTGAAACGGGTGAATTCGGCGCCGATATGCAGGTTTCCCTGCAAAACGACGGCCCTTTCACCATTTTGCTGGACACTGACGAATTGTAGGACGCCGCGAACGGTGTCGGCTTCCTGCTTGACCGTGCGTTTGCGGCGCGGTGTGTGACCTGGTTTCGCGGCGAGCCGCAGTTGGGCTCTTGTTGGATTCCCGTTGGATGACGGTTGGGCGCCCGATGGGACCGCTTTGCTATACTCGGAGCGGTTCTCTGAAACCCTTTGGAGGATGAATGATCGACGAGATTCAAGTTCGCAACGTTGCGCTGATCGAGCAGGCAACCTTGCTTCCATCTCGTGGGCTTACTGTGCTCACGGGCGAAACGGGTGCGGGTAAAACCGCGCTTCTTTCCGCCATGAAGCTGCTCATGGGCGCCCGGTCAAGCGCCGACATGGTTCGAGACGGGGCTTCGGGGCTTGAGGTTTCGGGTCGCTTCTTCTTTGCGCCTAGCGAATCGGAGCAGCATGACGCAGGCGACATTCAGCCTGACGAAGCTGACGAGCCCTTCGAGGACGACGGCGAGCTTGTCGTTACCAGGCGTGTTGGCTCGGATGGGCGCTCGCGCGTGTCGCTGAACGGGCGCATGGCCAGCGTGCGCGAGGTTGCTCAAAAGGTCGCTCCGCACGTCGACTTGTGCGGTCAGTTCGAGCACCAGCAGCTTATGAAGCCCGCAGCCCATGTCGGGATACTTGATTCGTGGGCAGGGCAGCAGGTTCTCGACGTGCTTGGCGATTACCGTGTCGCTTTCGACGAAGCTTCTCGCGCCGCGGCCGAACTCGACCGAATCAAAACCGCAGCCTCCGAAGGTTCGGCAAAGCTTGACGAAGCGCGCTTCACACTGGCGCGCATCGACGAGGTTTCCCCTGTTCCCGGCGAATACGAAGAGCTTCGCCAAAGCCTCGAGCTTGCCGAGCACGCCGAATCGTTGGCAACAGCGGTTGCGGTCGTGCGCGACTCCCTTGCGGGTGACGAGGGCGCTCTTGATCGCCTGAGCATCGCCGCCGATCAGCTTGAGCAGGTTTCCGGTGTCGACCCGACGCTCGGCCAGCTGGCTTCCTCGTTGCGTGAGGTTGGCTATGTGATCGAGGACGTGGCTGCCGAAGTGCGCGGTTATCAGGACAAGATCGACTTCGATCCGCAAATGCTTGCGGAAAACCAAGAGAGATTCGCTGCCCTTCAGGGGCTTATGCACAGTTTCGGTCCCACGATGGATCAGGTTTTCGAAAAGCGCGATCAGGCCAAAGAGGCAATCTCGTTGGTTGACGACGCCGATCTCCGCTTGCGTGCGGCAACGGCTGCGCTTGATGCCGCCGAAGAACGTTTGGCTGCAGCGGCCGATGCGCTCGACTCCGCTCGAGGTCAAGCGGCGCCCCGCTTTTCGGAAGCGGTTTCCAAGAACATGGCACGCATGGAGATGTCGGGTGCCGAAATCGAATGCCGCATCGAGCGGCTCGATCGTTCTCAGTGGACGAAGTCGGGCCCGTCGGCTGTCGAGTTCATGTACCGTCCCGGTCGTGGCATGCAGGCGCGACCTCTTGCGCGTATTGCTTCCGGCGGCGAAGTCAGCCGCGTGATGCTTGCCATCAAGGTCGTCCTTGGCGAAACCGACGCCATCGATACGCTGGTATTCGACGAGGTCGATGCCGGCGTAGGGGGTTCAACTGCAGTTGCTTTGGCCGAGGTTCTTGCCGACCTGGCGAAAACGCATCAGGTTATCGTGGTCACGCACCTCGCGCAGGTGGCGGTTCGCGGCGATTCCCATTACGTGGTGAAGAAGAGCGTTTCTTCCGAGGGCGCTCCCGTCACCGTGCTTTCCAGCATTTCAGGCGACGATCGCGTGGCCGAGATCGCGCGCATGCTTTCGGGTGACGCAACCGATGCGTCCATCGCTCATGCCCGCGAAATGTTGCTGAAACAAAACTCTTGACAGGAAAGTTGCGGCAAGCTAAATTAGCGCCACAACTTAATAGTTGAAACCGTTGAGGCGAAAGTAACGTCAGCAGAGGCGCTCACAGAGAGCGGGCGATGGTGTGAATCCCGCAGTAGCTGGTTGGCAAATGGTTCGCCGAGGGAAAGGGGAAAGGCCGCAAGGCTGAGTATCTGGACCGTGAGCCCGCGTTAGAGGCAGGACATGTGTTGGCATGTTCGTGAGAGGGTTCCTGACCAGAACCAATCAAAGGTGGCACCGCAGGTTTATCAGCCTGTCCTTTGAAGTCCGTAAGGGCTTGAAAGGACAGGCTTTTTTGTTTGTCGGGGTCGCACGCAGTAAGTCGCGAAAGCGCGGTAAGACGAAGCTTTGATTTCGTTTCTCGGGCCCTGTTCGATCTGCCGGCAGTATTGGATGGCTCGCAAGAGCCCGTCGGCGTACCGAACAGGTCGCCAAGAAAGGAACGATCATCATGGCAACTCAAGCAACCGCACAGAAGCGCACCGTCAACGCAACCGCAAGCAGCAACGGCTTGTCCGTTCACGATCTCATTCTTGTCGCTGTATTGATAGCGGCTGGCGCCGTTTTGAAGCTGACCGTTTCGAGCTTCCTTAATTTTGGCGGAATGAAACCCAACTTCATGATCGCCATGTACTGTTTGGCGATCATCCTCACTAAGCCTAAGGTCTACCAATCGGCGATTATCGGTTTGCTGGTTGGTTTGGTCAGCCAGATTCCCATGCTGAACGCAACGCCCCTTGTCAACATAGCCTCCGAGACGCTGGGCGCGTTGGTTTGCGGCCTGCTTGTTGCGGCGCTTGTCAACGTCGCGCCTGGTAACAAGGCCTTCCAAAACGTCATCGCTCCGATTGCCATCACTTTCGTCACGACGGTCGTGTCCGGCTACACCTTCGCGATGATCGTGGGCGTTGCCATCAGCCATCTTGCCCCGCTCGCGGTTTTCGGCGTGTATGCGGCGATGGTTTTGGGCACCGCCGCGATGAACTCCGCGCTTGCGGTCATCCTTGTCCCGGTTCTTCGTGCCGTGCTGAAGCGCTAGAAACGTCGCTCGTGTGTGCGATTGGGCGGATCCTTTCGGTTGATCGTCTTCGATCAACATTCCTTCGCCCGATCGCCGCTTCCCGTGAAAGGCTCGATCATGATTGAAGTATCTCAATTGTCGTTTCGCTATCGCGAGGGCGAGGATCTTCTGCTGAAGGACATCAACCTCGTTATTCCCGATGGATCGTTCGTGGGCATCACCGGTGCTGCCGGATCGGGAAAGTCCACTCTCACGTATGCGCTTAACGGCATCATCCCGCATTGCTATCCGGGCGATTTTTATGGAAGCGTGAAGATCGACGGCATCGATACGTGCGAGGCGTCGCTGACCGATGTAGGTCGTTTGGTCGGTAGCGTTTGCCAGGATGTCGATTCCCAGATCGTGACATCGGTGGTCGAGGACGAGATCCTGTATGGTCTTGAGAATTTCTCGGTTCCGAAGGATCAGGTCGAGGGGCGCCTGAACGACGCTTTGGTCGCAATGGGAATCGAGGACCTGCGTTACCGCAGCATCGCCGGTCTTTCCGGAGGCCAGAAGCAGAAGGTCGCCGTGGCCTCGGTGATCGCGCTGAGGCCTCGCGTGCTTATATTGGACGAGCCGACGGCGGAGCTTGACCCCGCGTCGTCGCTTGCGGTTTTCGAGTTATTGGAATCATATGCGCGCGACCAGGGGACGACGGTGGTTGTTGTGGAGCAGAAGATCGCCCTGCTGTCACGTTTTGCAGATACTGTTCTTGTGCTTGACGACGGCCGAATCCGCTTTCAGGGATCTCCCGCCGAAGTGCTTGAACATTCCGACGAACTGCTTGGGATGGGCGTCAACTGCCCGCGTTCGTCAAGCTTGGTCAATCGTTTGAAGCAGCGAGGGCTGGCAACCGGCGGCGCTGTGCGCGATGTCGATGGCGCTGTGCGCGTTTGTTCAGATCTGCTGAGCGCGAAGGGGGCGGTCGCATGATCGAGTTTCGCAACGTATCGGCCTCGTACGACACGCAAACCCCGGTTCTTCGTGATGTCAGCTTCAAAGTGGGGGATGGCGAGTTCGTTGCGTTCATGGGAACGAACGGCGCCGGTAAGTCAACCACGATGCGCCTGATCAACGGCCTGCTGAAGCCAACGTCCGGAGAGGTTTTGATCGACAACGTTCCCACCTCCCACTTGAAAACAAGCGAGTTGGCCGCGCGTGTCGGCTTTTTGTTCCAAAACCCCGATCGCCAGATCTGTTGCAAGACGGTTCGGGAGGAGCTGGCATTCGGTTTCAAGGCGCAAGGACGGTTCGACGAGCAGGCCAAGGAGAAGGTCGAGGCGATGATCGAGCTCTTCGCTTTCGATGGTGACGCCGAGCCGTTTCTTTTGAATAGGGGAACGCGCCAGCTTTTGGCGCTTGCCTCGATCGTCGTGCTTGAACCGCCTGTTGTCGTTCTTGACGAACCCACCACGGGCCTTGATTTCCGTGAGTGCGGAAAGGTGATGGACGCCGTGCGCGACCTGTCGGCGAAGGGGACGACCGTCATCATGGTGTGCCACGACATGGAGGTTGTGGCTGATTACGCACAGCGCGCCATCGTGATGACGGCCGGCCAGGTCGTTGCCGACGGCGCGACGTTCGACGTTTTCCGCAATGAGGCCGCCTTGAGTCGAGCGCATCTGCTTCCCCCGCAGATCGTCGAGGTCTCCCTGAGACTTGAATCTCGGGGCGTGGTTGCCTCCGATTCCGAAATTGCGCGCGCGAACACGCTTGACGAGATGACGGACGCGATTGCCGTGCAGTGCGCAAAGAAAGAAGGTGCGCTATGAAGGGGTTCTTGGAGTTCGTCCCCGGCGACAGTTTCCTGCACAGGATGAACCCGATCGCGAAGCTCGCCTCGGCGTTCCTCGTCGTTGCGGGGTGTTTCGTGACGGATAGTTTCGTGCTTTTGGCCTGCGTTCTGGTTCTTGACGTGGTTTTATCCGCTCGGTGTAAGATGACCCGGCAGGCTTTGGGGCTGGCAAAAGCTGTCGCGGCTCTCTCTCTTCTGTTGGCGCTGATAGCCTTGCTGTTCTCGCCTTCGGGCGACGTTTTGGTCGCGCTTCCCTGGGGTTATATAGGCACGGGCAGTGTGGTCTCGGCGTTGCTGATCGTGGTTCGCCTCGTTGCCTGTGCGGTTCCGCTGTTCTTGGTGTTCTATGTCACGAAGCTCACAGACATGGCGAATGCGCTGGTGAAGGTGTGTCATGTGCCCTATCGATACGCGTTCGTGTTCGCGTCGACGGTTCACTTCATCCCTGTTTTCCTGAACGACATGCAGGGGGTCATGGAGGCTCAAACCGCGCGTGGCGTCGAGTTTGACCAGGGCGGCATTGTGAACAAGGCTCGCCTGATGATCCCTCTTTGCGTTCCTTTGCTGGTAAGCGCGGTGCGCAAGACCGATTCCGCGGCGATTGCCGCGGAGGTTCGCGGCTTCAACCTACGCACGCGGGAAAGCGGGTTCAAGGAGTATCCGTTTTCGGCGGGCGATATCGCGGCGATGCTGCTTACGGCAGCGCTTTTGGCGATTGCCGTTGCGATTTAGGCGCCCAGCAGCCTGATGAAAGGCACCACAATGAAGATCGCGCCAACGATCAGCGCAAGCGGCACCAGCGCGATGTTCTCGAATCGGTTGACCTTGCAAACGGTCAGGTCGTTCTTGTTCACCCAAATGGGGTATTTCTTCCCAACGGTGAAGCGGCGCTCGATCTGCCCCGTGGTGAACGTGTCCACGCTCGTTCCGGTCAGGCGCGCGTCTTCGATGTTGTATGAGAACGTGAGCACCTGACTTCCCGTTTCGCGCGATTCGATTTCGGGGGTGTGACCGCGGTAGGTTGCGTCGATTTTGATGTTGCAGTTGGCGGCGTCGAGTAAAGGCATGATGCCTGCCCAAACCATGCCAGCGCCTAAGGGCACGCAGATCAGGAACGCCAGCGCGATGGGGGAGTCCGCCAGAACGGCGGCGCCCATTAGGAAGAACCAAGCGGCAATGCCGATGGTCAGGCGCGCATCGCGCGATATCCCTTGGCGCGTGAAGAAAACGATGAGCGCGCCGCCCGCCCAAAGCGCAACGGTTATCGGCCACGAACCCAAGCCCATCTTGATTCCTTTCGTCGGCGGCGTTTTGCCGGTTTTGCAGCGCGGGCATGCAGGTTGCCGGCGCGGTTTCGGTAGTCTTCGAAGAAGTGTAGCTGCTTGTGCTCTTTACGGGTTGCACGAGGGGTTTCTTTCGCGAAATCAATTTGAAGATGCGCACGGGTGGCACTGTGCCTTGTCGATTGCGCTATACTGACGGCTACATGCGCTCGACGAAGACGACATCGTGCAGGCGCCCGTTCCAAGAGATGCCCTCCATGGCTGGAAGGGGGCAAGCGGGTAGCACGGTGGTTCCCCTTCGAAGCAGCCTGCCTGAAAGCGAATGCGCGGCAAAGCGCGCAAGGCGAGATAGGGTGGGACGGATCCCCGTTATCGGATCAAACAAGAGGGCGTGGCTTAGCCGCGTCAACCAAGGTGGTACCGCGAGAGCTTTCTTTCGTCCTTGGACCGGGTTCGGCAAACGCCGTTCCCCCCCCAAGTCGGAAGAAGGCTCTTTTTCGTTTTTCAGAAAGGAAAGGCAAAGGCATGGCAATTACTGATGAGCTCGCCCAGCTGCACGTCGAGACGCTTGCCGCGATCGAGGCGGCGCAGACGACTGCCGCGCTCGACGAGGTGCGCGTGGCCGTCGTGGGCAAGTCCGGCTCGCTTACGGGCTACTTGCGCAACATGGGCAACGTCGCGAAGGAAGAGCGCGCTACGGTCGGTAAGACCGTGAACGAGGTTCGCAACGCAGTCGAGGCGGCGCTTGAAGAGCGCAAGGCCCAGCTCGCTGCAGCCGAGCTCGAGGCTTCCATCAACGCTTCCGCAATCGACATCACGATGCCCGGTCGCTCTCAGCAGATCGGCGCGCGTCATCTGATCAACCGCATCACCGATGAGATCTGCGACATCTTCCTGGGACTTGGCTACACGGTTGCCACCGGTCCCGAGGTCGAGACCGACTGGTACAACTTCACGGCTCTGAACGCGCCGGCCGACCATCCCAGCCGCAGCATGCAGGACACCTTCTACGTGCTTGACCGATCGGGCGACCGGGCTGCAGTCCGCGGCGAGTCCGACGTCCTTTTGCGCACGCAGACCTCGGGCGTTCAGGTTCACTGCATGGAAGACCAGGATCTTCCCATTTACGTCATTGCTCCCGGCAAGGTGTACCGCCGCGACGTGGCCGACCCTTCGCACCTTCCCCAGTTCACGCAGTGCGAGGGCTTGGTTGTCGACAAGGGCATCACCTTCGGCGACCTTAAGGGCACGCTCGAGCATTTCTGCAAGGCCATGTTCGGCCCCGATCGCAAGACGCGCTTCCGCGCTCACTACTTCCCGTTCACCGAGCCTTCCGCCGAGGCCGATGTCAGCTGCGGTGTGTGCGGCGGCACAGGTCACACTCACGACGGCGAGCGTTGCCGCATGTGCAAGGGCACGGGCTGGCTTGAGATCCTGGGTTGCGGCATGGTCGACCCGAACGTCCTCGAGATGTCCGGCATCGACCCCGAAGTTTATTCCGGTTTTGCGTTCGGCGTAGGCGTCGAGCGCGTTGCGTGCTTGAAGTACAACGTTCCCGACCTGCGTCTTCTGCTGCAGGGCGACATGCGCTTCCTGCGTCAGTTCTAGGAGGGTGTTGAATGAAGGTATCTCTTAAGTGGCTCAGCGAGTACGTTGACGTGCCCGCAGACACGCAGGCTTTCTGCGACAGGCTCGACCTTACGGGCACCGGTGTCGAAGGTGTCGACAAGACCGGCGCCGCGTTCGACCACGTGGTCACGGCCAAGATCGTTTCCAAGAATCCGCATCCCGATTCCGACCATATGTGGGTGTGCATGGTTGACGTGGGGCAGACCGGTGCCGACGGCGCCCCCGAGCCCCTTCAGATCGTGTGTGGCGCTCAGAACTTCAACGAGGGCGACCATATCGTCACGGCGCTTGTCGGCGCCGAGCTTCCCGGCGACGTTAAGATCAAGAAGTCGAAGCTGCGCGGCGTCGTCAGCAACGGCATGAATTGTTCGATGCGCGAGCTTGGTTTGGGCGGCGACCATGATGGCATCATGATCCTCCCCGAGGATGCGCCGGTGGGCATGCCCTTTGCCGATTATGCTAAGCTTTCCGATACGGTCCTCGACCTTGAGATCACGCCGAACCGCCCCGACTGCCTGTCGATGGTGGGCATGGCTCGAGAGGTTGGCGCGATGTACCGCACGCCGGTCACGTTCCCGCTTTACGAGCTGGAGGAGGACGCGTCCGAGTCTTCCGTCGACGAGCTTGCCGACGTCGCCATTGCCGATGAGGATCGCTGCCGTCGCTACACCGCTCGCGTCATCAAGAACGTGAAGATCGGCCCGTCGCCCGACTGGCTGGTCGAGCGCGTGACCGCGGCGGGCGCCCGTTCCATCAACAACGTCGTTGACGTCACCAATTACATCCTGTTCCTGTTCGGTCAGCCGCTTCATGCGTTCGATTTCGATCGTGTGAAAAGCGCCGACGGCAAGGCGCACATCATCGTGCGTGCTGCGGAAGACGGCGAGAAGTTCACCACCCTTGACGGCGAGAACCGCGAGCTTACTTCCGATATGACCGTCATCTCCACGCCCGAGCGCGCCGTTGCGCTGGCCGGCGTCATGGGCGGCCTCGATTCCGAGATCACCGATGACACCACCACGGTCCTGCTCGAGACCGCAACCTTCAGCAGCAGCCACACCAGCCGCACCAGCCGTAATCTGGGCCTGATCAGCGAGTCATCCATGCGCTACGAGCGCGGCGTCGACGACAACCCCATCGCCGAGATCGCCGACGTGGCCGCAGCTCTTTTGGCTGAGGTTTCCGGCGGCGTCGTTTGCCCTGGCTTGGTCGACATTTATCCCACTAAGACGGTTGCCCCCGAACTCAACTTCCGCATCAACCGTTTCGGTTCGATGATGGGTCTTGACGTGCCGCGCGCCGACATCGTCGACATCCTCGAGCGCCTTGACTGCGACGTTCAGGACACCCAGGATACCGACGTCCTGAAGGTCGTCCCGCCCACGTGCCGTCCCGACCTCGAGCGCGAGATCGATCTTTACGAGGAGGTTTTGCGCCTTTGGGGCATGGACCGCGTCGAGTCGACGCTTCCCGCGAGCCCCGCTCGCGTTGGCGCCCTGACCGAAGAGCAGAAGCTCATGCGCCTGGTTAACAACAGCATGCGCGCCAGCGGCCTTAACGAGACCATGACCTACTCGTTCGCTGATCCGGACGAAATCGCCAAGCTGCGTATGGGCACCGAGGGTCTGGGTGATCCGGTTGAGCTTCTGAATCCCATGAACTCCGATCAATCGGTGATGCGCCAAAGCATCATCCCCGGCCTGCTGCGCAGCGTCGCTTACAACCAGAGCCATGGTGTGAAGAACGTTCAGCTTTACGAAACCGGCAAGGTGTTCTTCGCTCACGAAGGCAAGAAGAAACCTAAGGAGAAGTCGCGCTTGGCGGGCGTTTTGGCCGGCTCCATGCATGACGCCGCTTGGAACGCCCCTGTTGTTCCGTTCGATTTCTTCGATGGCAAGGGCGTTGTCGAGAACCTGATGCGCGAGCTCGCTGTTCCCAAAGTTCGCTTCAAGGCCGCTACGGCTGAAGAAGCCCCGCACCTGCAGCCTGGTCGCGCCGCTTTCGTCTACTCGGGTGGCACGCTGCTTGGCTGGCTGGGCGAGCTTCATCCGCTGGCCGTCGATGCATACGAGGCCCAGGCCCCGGTCGTTGCATTCGAGCTCGATCTTGAGGCTCTTCAGAAGTCCACGCGCCCCGCGCGCGACTACGTCGACGTTCCGACGTTCCCCGCGGTCAGCACCGACATCGCTTTCATCGTGAATGAGGAAGTCACCAACGAGACCATGATGCAGCGCATCAAGTCGGCTGGCGGCAACCTGCTTGGCGAGGCTTGCCTGTTCGACGTGTACCGCGACGCCGAGCGCATCGGCGAGGGTAAGAAGTCCATGGCGTACGCGTTCACATGGCGCACGGCCGACCGCACTCTGACCAGCGAGGAAGTTGACAAGGCCCAGACCCGTCTGGTCGAGAAGGTTTCCCGCGCCGTCGGCGCCGAGGTTCGAGGGTAGGCGACGTGTGATGTTCGACGACATGAAATCGCCCGGTCGCAACGATGAATGTTGGTGCGGCAGCGGCAAGAAGTACAAGAAGTGCCACCTTAACGCCGATGAGCGTATGGAAGAACTTTTTGAGCAGGGTTTCGAGGTTCCCGATCGAACCCTGCTGAAAACCCCTGCCGATATCGAGGGTATCAAGCATTCCGCCGAGGTGAACATCGGCTCGCTGGACTACGTGGCCGAGCACATCAAGGCGGGCGTTTCGACCGAAGAGATCGACAAGTGGGTTTACGACTACTGCATCGAGCATGACGCGATCCCGGCAGATCTGAACTACGAGGGTTTCCCGAAGAGCGTCTGCACGTCCATCAACGAGGTGGTGTGCCATGGCATCCCTTCGCCCGACGACGTGCTGAAGGAAGGCGACATCGTCAACGTCGACATGTCCACCATCAAGGACGGTTATTATTCGGACTCCTCGCGTATGTTCTGCATCGGCGAGGTCGACCCCCAGCATAAGCGTCTGGTCGAGGTCACGCGCGAGGCGGTTCAGGCCGGCCTTGATGCAATCCGTCCTTGGGGCTTCCTTGGTGATGTCGGCCATGCGGTCAACAAGGTGTGCACCGATGCGGGCTTCACGGTCGTTCGCGAGTTCGGCGGTCACGGCATCGGACTCGACTTCCACGAGGATCCGTGGGTCAGCTTCACGTCCGAGCCGGGCACCGGCATGATATTGGTTCCGGGCCTGTGCTTCACCATCGAGCCCATGGTCAACCTGGGTGCTCAGGAAATCGATATGAGCGATCCGAACGGCTGGACCGTGCGCACGGCCGACGGCAGCCCCACCGCCCAGTGGGAGGTACAGGTTGTGGTGACGGAAACCGGTTACGAACTGATTTCTTGGTAAACACAAACAAATGTTCGTATTCTGTGGTATAGTGTTCGTAGACAATTCAACGAGCGCTATACCGCTTTCTTTTTGGTGCAGCCCACTGAAACGCCCCGCGATTTCACCGAACGCTCGTGCTTTTATCACCGGGAAAGGGGTTATCAATGGAACTCATCGCATCGGAAGGCATCGCTAGCATTCGCTCTTTCTTGAACTTCGTCAGCTTGTCGGATGAACCCGTCATCGTCACGCAGAATGGGCAAGAGTGCCTTGTGGCCATGACGCCGGATGTGTTCGATCGCCTGCTGTTCGACGTCAACCTGCTGAATTGGTCCGAACGGTCCATAAGCGATTATTAGATTTCAGGCATGTTGGCCCCGAACGGGCCTAAGACCCTCTACGTTACCGTTGCTGTGCTAGGCGTTGCTTGTTGCGCGCCAAGTTGGCCAGCGGCTCCAAGAACGGACGCTCGTCTTCTTCGAGCCCCTGCTTTGCCATTTCCAGCAGTTCTACAACGGCTTGCTGTGCGGGTTTCCCATAGGCGGTTCCGTCGTAGCCATACGAAGCAAGGTTCGTTCTTGTTGTGGCAATGTCGCTTGTTTCCACGTTGCAGTACAGCGCGTCAAGTCGGTCCAGGTTCTTCTCGCAATACAGAAGGCCTTTGATCAGTGAGGCATATGCGGCAACATAGGGTGCCGGCATCGAGTCTGCGGGCCTGATCTCCAAATAGGTTTTCACTCGAACGTCGGTGAACAGCATCGATAGGGCATGTTCTATTTCATGACGATTCATCAGCGTGGTTGCGTACACTTCACCGAACGTTTCGGCTGTGGGGCGGTAGTTGTCACCGTCTGGCACAAGTATCGCCGGGGTATCAAGCACGAACGCTGCGTAACTCTGAAGTGAGAAGCCCTTGTCGGCCACGTTCGGAACGCTTTCGCACCTGTCGGGGTCGCAGTAATGCCATACGTCGGCCCTCATCAGGGGATGGCCGCTTGGCTCGTTTTCGAAAACGGGCGTGTTGTCGCATAGAAGAGTAAGCAAAGGGGCAAGTATCGATGCAAGGCGCAGCTTTCTTAAGCAGTCCGCCTCCGAAAAGAAGTCGACCGATATTTGGGTTGCGGCGCTGCAGCGCATCATGCGCCTTCCGTAGTCGCCGATTCGCGCGAAGTAGGTGTCCATGAACGCATAGCGCTTTTTTGGGATAAGCTCGATATCGGCGGCAATGCCGTGGGGCCTATAGCCGAATGCCACAATGCGCTCGTCGTAGGAGGCCAGCGCTTCCGACACAGTGCGGACGAACCGTTCGAAATCCTTTTGAATTGAGCAAACTTTATCGTACGGGCCCGAAGAAAGCTCAACTTGAGCGCCTGGTTCAAGGGTCACGCTTTGACCGTCTCTTGCAACGCCGATAAGTTCGCCGTCGGTTCCGTAGGTTTTTAGGGGAAAGGCGCCGGAAAGCTCGTTAAGAAGCCAATCAACGCCGTGTTCGTCGCTGAACATCACCGGCTCGTTGTTGTTTTTCACAATGAAGTGCTCAACCTCAACGCCAAGCTTGCCGCCGACGTTTCGAGGCTTAACGCCTTCTTTGATGTACTCGACGATGGCGTCAATGTTCGCTTGGCGCATAGGTTGCTTGGTGTCGTCGATGTTGAGTTCGAGTGGCTTGACCATGCGGTCCGCAGCCCTTTCTTATGTGGTGATGCCAATGGTATATACGATACCGCAAAATCAAGGGCATGGCTCCCGCTCGGACGAAACCGACAACTTGCCTTTGTCAAACTCAGAAGAGAGGCAAGCTCCCGAAACATAATGGAAACCTAGCGTCGTTGATAGCGTGAAATCCTTGAAATAACATCAGGGGTTTCTTACGATGCCTTAAAGACGCAAAAAGACGCTTTTTGCCGATATGTGGAAAGGAAGCGGTGGGAATGTCCATTAAAGCCGGCGTTATCGGAGCGGCAGGATTTGCGGGTGCCGAATTGGTGCGCCTTTTGCTGCGACATCCCGGCTTCGAGTTGGTCGCGGCAACCTCTAACGAGCTTGCCGGAAAACCCGTTTCCGATGTGTACCCGCTGTTCACGGGAAGAACCGATCTGGCGTTCTCCCGTCATGACGACCCTGTTCTTGACCAGTGCGAGGTTGTCTTCCTGGCGGTTCCTCATACCGCTGCGTTGAATCACGCCCCGGGATTCATGGAACGTGGCATCAGCGTTGTCGACCTTTCGGCCGATTTCAGGTTCGAAGACCCGTCTCTTTACGAGCAGTGGTACAAGGTCAAACATACCCAAACGAAACTCCTGTCGGAGCGGACCTTTGGGCAGCCCGAACTGTTCCCGCAGGGCCTTGCGGCCGCGCGCGAATATCGTGCTGCGGGCAATCCCGTTCTCGTCGGTTGCCCGGGTTGCTATCCGACAGCCACCTCGCTTGCCGCCGCTCCCGCTCTTCGTGCGGGTTTGGTTGGCAACGGACTTATCGTGGCCGATGCCATCTCGGGCGTTTCCGGTGCCGGCAAGAAGGCGACCGAGCGCACTCACTTTTGCTTTGCGAACGAAAACGTCGAAGCTTACGGCGTCAGCAGTCATCGTCATACTCCCGAAATCGAGCAGATCCTGAGTATTCCGGGTAGACTTGTCTTCACGCCTCATCTTGCACCTTATAACCGAGGACTCCTTTCGACTGTCACGCTTCCCTTGGCTGATTCTACGGTTTCCCAAGATGCCGTTCGCTCCATGTATCAGGAGTTTTACCGCGACGCAGCGTTCGTGAAGGTTCTCGACGGCGCCGCGCAACCCAAGACGTCTTCGGTCGCAGGAACTAATTTTGCGCATGTCAACGTAGTGGTCGATCAGCGCGTTGGCGCTATTGTCGCTACGTGCGCAATTGACAACGTCGGCAAGGGTGCGGCAGGTCAGGCGGTTCAGTGCGCCAATTTGGTTTTCGGGTTCAACGAGGCTGACGGTCTTGAATCGTTCGGCATTACAGCATAGCGAGGGAATTATGAGTCAATCTGTCATCGAAAACGAGTTCGCACCCCTTTCGTTAAGCGTTGGCGAGATCGACCAGGCCGGTTTATCGCCTATCGAAGGCGGCGGCGTTTCCAGCGCATTGGGCTTTAAAGCTGCAGGCATTCATGCGGGGTTCCGCGCCGACCCCGACAGGCTCGATTACGGTCTCGTTGTGGCCGACCAGCCTTGTCCGGCAGCGGCAACGTTCACTACTAATGTGTTCTGTGCAGCTCCGGTCATCGTTTCCCGCCAGCACCTGAACGGCCAATCGTTTGGCTTGGCGCGAGCCGTCTCTATCAATTCAGGAATCGCAAATGCAGCTACGGGCGAGGTCGGGCTGCAAACTGCTCAGGCTTCTTGCCGGATCGTGGCGGATGCCGTTGGCTGCACTGCTGACGAAGTTTTGGTGGCGTCCACGGGGGTCATCGGCCAGCATCTTGGTCTTCTTCCGTTCCAGTCTGGTGCTCCTGCTGCGGTCGCGTCGCTTTCTCGCGACGGCGGCGACGCCGCTGCTCGCGCTATCATGACGACCGACACCCATTCAAAGCAGTACGCTGTTTCGTTCTCGGGCGACGGCATCGGATACCCTGGTGCGGTTTTCACCGTGGGTGGAATGGCGAAGGGTGCCGGCATGATCATGCCCAGCATGGCAACCATGATCTCTGTTATCACCACTGACGCTCCTGTGAAGGCCGACTTCCTGCATGATGTTCTCGTTTGCTGCGTAAACAAGTCATTCAATAGGGTTACCGTCGATTCCGACACTTCAACCAACGACTCTTGCTTCCTTATGGCAAGCGGCGCTGCTGCGCCCGAGCAGGGATATTTCGAGCCAGACACACCGGCTGGTCAGATGTTCGAGCGTGCCGTTATGTGCGTGTGCGCTTCGCTGGCGCGCGAGATGGCTGCCGATGGCGAAGGCGCAACGCGCCTTGTTTTGGTGCGTGTGGCGGGTGCCGCCACCGATGCCGACGCCGATGCGGCGGCAAGGACCGTTGCCAACTCCCCCTTGGTTAAGACGGCGATCTTCGGTCACGATGCAAATTGGGGAAGGATCGCCGGCGCCCTTGGCCGTTCCGGCGCTCGTTTTAATCAAGAAGATGTTTCCATTGACATTCTCGGGCTCCCCGTTTGCAGGCAGGGTCTAACCGTGCCTTTTGACGAGGAAGAGGCGCTTCGACGATTCGAGCGCCCAGAGATCGACATTGATGTCGATCTGGGCGCAGGCGAATGCCAATCGATGATGTGGACGTGCGATTTCTCGTACGAGTATGTGAAAATCAATGGAGAGTACCGTTCATGAAGTACGCAAAAGACTCACGCCCTAATGGCGTGACAGATAAAGAGTCGGCGCAGATCCTCGCTGAGGCTCTGCCTTGGATCAAGAACATCACCGGCAAAACCATTTTGGTCAAGTACGGCGGTGCCGCCATGACCGATAAGAAGCTTCGTGCCGACGTCATGAGTGACATCGTGCTACTGAAGATCGTCGGCGCGAACCCGGTTATCGTGCACGGAGGCGGCAAGGACATCTCCCGTGCGATGGATCAGGCGGGCCTTCCCGTAGAGTTCATCGACGGCCAGCGCGTCACCACCGACGAGGGCATGGACGTCGTTCGCACGGTTCTTGCGGGAAAGGTAAACCAGCAGCTGGTACGCGCTTTGAACGAGCATGGCAACTTCGGCATTGGCGTTAACGGCATCGACGGTGGAACCATCATCGCCGAACCTGCTTCGGGCGAGCTTGGTCGTGTTGGAAACATTAAGCGAATCAACGCTGAGCTGCTCAAAGACCTTATCGCCGCCGATTATATTCCCGTTATCGCCTCAGTTGCGATCGGCAACGACGGCGGTTACTGCAACGTGAACGCCGACCTTGTTGCCAGCGAGATCGCCGTGGCGCTCGGTGCAACCAAAATCCTATTCCTTACCGACGTTGATGGTCTGTACATGAACTTCGACGACAAGGACTCGCTTGTTTCGTCGCTTACGGTCGACGACGCCCGTCGCTTGGTTCGTGAGGGCCTTGTTTCCTCGGGCATGATCCCGAAGCTCGAGTCTTGCATCAGATCGCTTGATGGCGGTGTCGAGCGTGCCTACATGATCAACGGAACCGTGCCGCATTCCATCCTGATCGAGCTTCTTACCAGCGCCGGCGTGGGAACGGCTGTGTATGTCGAGGGTGACGAAGTCGAGAACCCTTCGGCGCATCCTTTGGGAAGGTTCGCTTCGAAGCTTCTCGAGAACAAGGGTTTTTAATCGGCGGCAAAAAGACAGTGCCCGTTTAATCAAGCGGGCCTCATCGGATAGAGGGAAACATGTCATTCGAAGAAGAGAAACAGCTGGAAGAAACGTACGTCATGCACACGTTCGGCCGCAAGCCTGTCGAGCTGGTTAGCGGACAGGGCATGATCGCGAAGGACGATAAAGGCAACGAATACCTTGATTTCATTGCTGGCATCGGCGTAAACAGCTTGGGCCACTGCCATCCTGCTTTAAGCGAGGCGCTGGCAAAGCAGGCTTCGCGCCTGATCCATGTTAGTAATTACTACTACATCGAGAACCGCGGTGAGCTCGCCCGCGACTTGTCCGAGTTGCTGAATGAAACGGTGCCCCAGGATCAGCGCGAGCCCTGGCAAACGTTTTTCGCGAACTCCGGTGCCGAGGCAAACGAGTGCGCTATCAAGCTTGCACGTTTGCACGCACGTCGCAAGGCGCTTGAAGCCGGCTCCGACCGTATTCCGCGCACGATCGTCACTTTGCAACGCAGCTTCCACGGCCGCACGCTCGCTACGCTCGCCGCAACAGCCCAGCCTGCCAAACAGGAGGCCTTCCAGCCGTTGCCTGACGGCTTCGTCGCGGTGCCTGCCAACGATATCCAAACCATAGAGGCTCTTTTCGAGCAAATGGGCAGTGAAATCTGCGCGGTCCTTCTCGAGCCCATTCAGGGCGAGAGCGGTGTGCACCCTTGCACTGCCGAGTTCCTTCAGGCGGTTCGTCGCCTCACCAAGCAGCATGGTGCGCTTATGATGCTCGACGAGGTTCAGTGCGGCATGTTCCGTTGCGGCACGTACGCATTCGCCTTCCAGCATTTCGGCATTGTTCCCGACGTCGTCACCATGGCGAAGGGCATTGCGGGCGGCGTTCCCATGGGCGCCTGCGCTGCTCCTGCAAGCATCGCCTCCGCGTTCGAGCCTGGCGACCACGGATCGACCTTCGGTGGATCGAACCTTGCGATCACCGCAGCGAAAACCGTTATCGACACGGTCAAGTCCGAGGGCATTGCTCAGAATGCCGCCGAGGTTGGCGCGTATTTGCAGGAACGCCTTGCGTCGCTTGAGGGCGTCGTTGCTGTTCGCGGTTTGGGCTTGATGGTTGCCGCCGATCTAGCAGAAGGTCTTGATGCCACGCAGATCGCCGTTGATGCATTGGGTAAGGGCCTGCTTTTGAATGCAACCGGTTTGCACACTCTGCGATTCCTTCCCCCGTTGATTTGCGCAAAGTATGAAGTCGATACGCTCGTCGATCGTTTGAAGCAGTTGCTGTAAGAAAATGTGCGCCATTGCAGGCGCAATGATCCTAAGAGAGGAAACATCATGGCAGAGGAAAAAGAGAAAGTTGTTCTTGCCTATTCGGGCGGCCTGGATACTTCCATTTGCATCAAGTGGCTCCAGCTCGTTAAGAACCTTGACGTTATCGCTATGATCGGCGAGGTTGGCCAGGAGCATGATGGCCTCGAGGCAATTCGCCAGAAGGCCCTTCGCACCGGTGCAATCGAAGCTTATGTCGTCGACATGCGTCAGGAGTTTGCTGATGAGTACCTCACGCATGCTTTGGCTGCCAACGCCCTTTACGAGAACAAGTACCCCCTGCTTTCCGCGCTTTCCCGCCCGGTGATCTCGAAGCATCTGGTCGAGATCGCTCATCAGCATGGGGCGAAGTACATTGCCCATGGCTGCACCGGCAAGGGCAACGATCAGGTTCGTTTCGAAACCGCTATCACTGCGCTTGATCCCGAGATCAAGATCATCGCCCCTGTCCGCGAGTGGGAATTCAAGACTCGCCCCGAGGAAATGGATTGGGCGGAGGCTCACGGCGTCGAAGTTCCCACCACCAAGAAGACCCCGTACTCCATCGATGACAACCTGTGGGGTCGCGCTATCGAGTGCGGCATTCTCGAGGATCCCTGGAACGAGCCGCCTGAGGACATCTACACCATGACCGTTTCCCCCGAGGCTGCCCCCGACAAGCCCGAGTACGTTGAGGTCTCCTTCAAACAGGGCATTCCTTGCGCGATTGACGGTGAAGAGGCAAGCTACCTCGATGTCATTTACAAGCTCAACGAGATCTCCGGCCGTAACGGTTTCGGTCGCCTTGACGTGATGGAAAACCGTCTTGTTGGCGTGAAGAGCCGCGAGTGCTACGAGCAGCCTGCTGCGCTGGCCCTCATTACTGCCCATAAGGCTCTTGAGGATATGTGCCTCGAGCGCGAGGTTCTGCATTACAAGCTCGGCCTCGAACAGGAATGGGCAACCCGTGTTTACTACGGCCAGTGGTTCTCGCCGCTTAAGGACGCTATCGACGCCTTCATGACCGCTACGCAGCAGTACGTTACCGGCACGGTCCGCCTTAAGTTCTATAAGGGCAACTGCACGGTCGTCGGTCGTAAGAGCGACTACTCGCTGTACAGCTACGAGCTTGCCACGTACGACAAGGGCGACACCTTCCACCACGAGTCTGCCGCCGGCTTCATCGAGCTTTCCGCATTGCCCACCAAGGTTTGGGCAATCAACCGCCGCCAGGCAAAGGGCGAGTAGGGCAGCCCGAGCTCTGTTCCAGCCATTGAAGCGCGATCGGGCATTCGTCCCGGTCGCGCTTTTTCTTACGACGCGCGCATTGTAGGGTTTCGCGTCGTGTCAGTAAAACGCATGCGGTTCAGTACCGCTTTCCGAAAAAGAAAAACGAGGGGGATCATGGCACTTTGGTCAGGTCGTTTCACCGAGAACGTCAGCGAGTTCACCCAGCGCTTCGGCGCCTCGCTTCCAGTTGATAAGGCGCTGTACGCGCAAGACATCGCGGGATCGAAGGCCCATGCGCGTATGCTTGGTGAGCAGGGTGTCATCTCGAAAGATGACGTTGCCCTTATCGAGCAGGGCCTCGACAACATCAAAGACCGCATTGAGGCGGGCAACTTCCCGTTCGATATCAACGACGAGGACATCCATATGTCCATCGAGAAGGCCCTTATCCAGGACATCGGCGAGGCTGGTGCTCGCTTGCATACCGGCCGTTCTCGCAACGACCAGGTCATCACCGACACCCGTCTGTTCGCTAAAAAGCGTTGCGACGACCTTATGCGCGCGAACTTGGCGTTGCGTCACGAGCTTGTCGAGCAGGCCGAGAAGAACTTCGATGTCATTCTTCCTGGTTACACCCACATGCAGCATGCGCAGCCGGTGCTGCTTTCCCACCATTTGCTTGCTTACGCATGGATGCTCTCTCGCGACTTCACCAGGCTTGTCGCTGCGCGCGACGCCGCCGACGTGAATCCCCTGGGATCTGCTGCGCTTGCGGGCACCACGTACCCGCTCGATCGTCGCATGACTGCTGACGAGCTGGGATTTTCCTCGGTAACCCAGAATTCTCTCGATGCCGTTTCCGACAGGGATTTCTTGCTTGACCTTCTGTATGCCTGCAGCGTTTCCAGCATTCATCTTTCTCGTTTGGCCGAGGAAATCGTTCTGTGGTCCACCACGGAATTCGGCTTCATCACGCTTTCCGATGCTTTCTCAACTGGATCGTCCATCATGCCGCAGAAGAAGAATCCTGACTTCGCGGAGCTTGTTCGTGGCAAGACCGGTCGCGTCGTCGGCGATCTTGTTGCGCTGCTCATGACGTTGAAGTCTCTTCCCCTTGCGTACAACAAAGACCTGCAAGAGGACAAGGAGGGCGCCATCGACGCGGCGGCCACCCTTGAGGACTGCATGAACTGCATGTCGGGCATGATATCCACCATGAAGGTCAACGAAGACGCCATGGCGAACCAGGCAAAGAAGGGCTATCTTGCCGCAACCGACGTGGCGGACTATTTGGCAAAGAAAGGCTTGCCTTTCCGCCGCGCTCACGAGATCGTCGGCCATCTGGTGCTTCTCTGCGATCAGCGCGGTTGCGATCTCGAGGATCTCACCCTCGACGACTTCAAGGCGGAAAGCGACTTGTTCGAGTCGGATATCGTGAACTGCCTCAGCTTGCGCGACATCGCCAATGCTCGTCTTACCGAAGGTGGCACCGGCCACGACGCCGTCGCTGCTCAGCTTTCCAAGGTGAAAGAAATCCTGACCGCCGACGAGGCAAGGCTCGCGTAGCAGAACCGGGGACTCGATCGTTTCGAGTTCGCCCGCTAGCTGTTTACGAACAGAGGCGCATCCTGGCGTTTCGCGAAAGAACGAAGGCTGTCAAGGCCGTTTGCCCGCAGGGAAAGTCGCAGGCAAGCGGCCTTATATGTAGTTTCGCTCGATGCATAGGGTCAATGCTAAAATGCATCTTAATTGTCTGCGTGAGGATGGAGGGTTTTGCGCATGGGATCTCGCTCTATGAAGAACAGACCAAGCGCCAAGAAAAAGCACCCGGTAACAGGCGTTGCCGCCGTCTTTACTGTTCTTGGCGTTTTGATCGCGTCCCTTTGCGTGGGTGCGCTTGCGGTATGCGCATCCTGGCTTCAGGACCTTCCCGACTATAAGAATGCCGACGCGTATTTGAACGATTCGAAACCGACGGTCGTATATGCCGCGGATGAAACCACCGAGCTTGCGCGTTTTCAGCTTGAGTACCGCGAAACCATCGAGCTTTCGCAGATCAGCCCCTATGTGCTTAAGGGAACCGTCGCTACCGAGGACGAGCGTTTTTACGACCATGGCGGCATTGACATCGCCGGCATCGCCCGTGCATTAGTGAACAACCTTACCGGTGGCGCCCTTGAAGGTGCGTCCACTATCACGCAGCAGTTGGTGCGTAACACCGTCTTGGCTGACGAGATGGATGATATCTCCATCAAGCGTAAGGTGCGCGAGGCTTATGTGGCAACCAAGCTCGAGGAGCAATACTCCAAAGACGAGATCCTCGCCATGTACCTGAATACCATCAATTACGGCTCGGGCGCATATGGCATTGAAGCAGCCTCTCAGCGTTACTTCTCAAAAAGCTGCATGGAGCTTACGCTTCCTGAAGCTGCGCTGCTTATCGGCATTCCTCAGTCTCCGACGTACAACGATCCCATCAATTATCCCGACAATGCGCTGAAGCGCCGTAACGTCGTTCTTGATCGCATGCTCTCGAACGGCTATATCACCCAGACCGAGCATGATCAGGCTGTGGCCGAGCCTATCAACCTCAATGTGCACTCCAACCCCGATGACGGCATCTTGGCTTACCCGTACTTCACCAGCTATGTGCGTAATCTGCTGTACAACAGCTACAACCTGTCCTCTAGCGACATCCTCGAGGGTGGTCTTTCTGTTTACACCACGCTCGATGTCGAGATGCAGGATGCCGCTGAAGCTGCCGCTCAGAACAAACGCGACGCCTTGCCCGATGGCATTGACTGCGCAATGGCGGTAGTCGAGCCTTCCACTGGTTACGTTAAGGCAATCGTGGGCGGCGCCGATTACTATACCAACCAGGTTAACATCGCCACGGGTGACGGTGCGGGCGGCAGGCCTTGCGGCTCGGCATTCAAGGTCTTCACATTGGTAACCGCACTCGATAAGAAGATCAATCCGCAGAGCTACATCGACTGCACGTCGCCTGCAACCATCGACGGCTACACTGTTCAGAACTACGACAACATCAACTACGGCACTCGTACCATCACGCGTGCTCTGGCTGTGTCCTCGAACACCGGCTTCGTTCGCCTGATCTCCTCGATCGGCGTGAATGACGTGGCGCAAATGGCCAAGGCGATGGGCATCTCTTCGGAGCTTAGCCCTCAAACCGCCGGCGCGACGCTTACCCTTGGCGTCGAGAATGTCACGCCGCTCGAGATGGCCGAGGCGTTCGCCACCATCGCCAATGGCGGCGTCCACTGCGACTCCACGCCCATCATGCGCATCGAGGACCGCAACGGCAAAGTTCTTGTTGACAACACGGACGTCTCGAAGCGTAGCGAGCGCGTTATCTCCGAGGAGGTAGCTTACGCGGCCGAGCAGGTCATGGAAAGCGTCGTCAACTCCTCCGAGGGCACCGGTACCGCCGCGCGCTTGGCCAGCGGTCAGGTCGTTGCAGGTAAAACGGGCACCACTGAAAGCTACAAGGACATCACGTTCTTCGGCATCATCCCCCAGCTGTCGGTGGGCATTTGGTGCGGCGACCCCACCAATGTTAGCTCGGTTCCTGTCGGCACCGAATGTGCAGGGGTTTTCTCCGACTTCGTCAACCGAATCCTCTCGTACGGAGACGTTGAACAGTGGAAGAAGCCTTCGACCCAGATCCAATACGTTAACTATACCGACAAGAAATATCATATTTACGGGACGAACTACGTTAACGAATCCGCATCAAGCTCTTCGTCCAGCTCGAGCTCTTCTAGCTCAAGCTCGTCTGCTTCCACCTCGTCCGACACCGCTACTGCTGGAGGCAACGCTGGCGCCACTACCGGCGGGGGCGGGGCGACGACCGGCGGCAACACCGGCGGCGGAGGTGCGACCGGCGGCACCGCCACCGGCGGCGGCGCTACCGGCACTGGTCCCACCGGCGGCGGCGCTGGATCAGTAACTACTTCGCCTACAGGTTAAGCGCTCGCTTGCGCAGCGGTATGCGGTTGAGTAACGGTTCCATTCGTCCGTTTCCCAACGTGGTAGATTCTCCAACGGAACTTAATGGCGCCGATCGCTCGGCTATGGATAGATCAGGAAAGAACGCTTATGAACTTTAGGAAGCTCGCGGTAGCGATTTGCACAGGGTCCCTCGCAGTTGCCATGCTTGCCGGCTGCACGGCAACCCCGCAGAATTCGCTCACTGACGAACAGAAGGCGAATCGCGAGTATATGTCTGCGGTTAATCAGAAAATGACCACGCTTGGCTCGACGCTTGGTTCCTTCAACGACGCAGTTTCGCGCGAAGATGTAGTCACCATGAAGACGCAGGCGGCGAATGCGTCCGAGGTTCTCGACGAGCTCGCTAACGTGGAGACGCCGGAAGCGTTCACCGACGTGCATACCAATTATGTCGACGGCGCAAAAAACCTCGAGGCTGCCCTTAACGAGTACATCGAGCTCTATTCCGAGATCCAGTCCGCCACCGAGGCGAATCCCTTTGATTGGTCATCCTACGACCAACGCGTGCAGACCATCCAGTCTCACTATGACGAAGGTGTCGCCGCCCTCAAGGCGGGCGACGAGGCTGTTTCCGCTATGGAATAGTCGTTTCGTCTGATAGATGCGAAGCTGCAACTTTCAATGGCGGGATGCGCACAGCAAAGCGCGTTCCGCCATTTCACTTGAATGGTAACGAACGAAAGAGATGAAGTGACCAAGAAGATCGAGCTGCTTGCACCTGCGGGAAACGCTGAGTGCCTTCGAGCTGCTGTAAATGCCGGCGCTGACGCCGTGTACCTCGGTTTGGGTGAGTTCAACGCTCGCCGCAACGCTGACAACTTCACTATCGACGATTTGCGTGAGTCGTGCGAGTATGCGCACTTGCGCGGAGTTCGCGTTTATGTGACGTTGAACATCGAGATATTGCCGTCCGAGCTTCAAAACGCGCTTGATTTCGCCCGCGATGCTTATTACGCCGGCGCAGACGCTTTCATTGTTCAGGATATCGGTCTGGCGCAAAACCTCGCGCAGTATGTTCCCGGTGCGCGCTTGCACATTTCAACTCAGATGAATACCCACAGTGCCGCAGGTATTGAATTCGCGGCCCGTCTAGGGGCGAAGCGCGTCACTTTGGCGCGTGAGCTTTCCGTTGCCGAGATCGCCGAGCTGGCCGAGGTCGCCGGTTCATTCGGCATGGAGATCGAGACGTTCGCGCATGGTGCCATTTGCATCAGCTATTCGGGCCAATGCCTGATGTCCTCAATGATCGGCGGGCGTTCTGCGAATCGTGGGCTGTGTGCTCAAGCGTGTCGACTGCCTTATGAGCTGCACCGCGCCGATGTGGAAGGAGCGCTTCCTGCCGAGGGCGAGCATCTTTTGTCGCCGCGCGACCTTTGCTCCATCAACCTTCTTCCGCAACTTGTCGATGCAGGCGTCTCGTCGTTCAAAATCGAAGGCCGGATGAAATCGGCCGATTACGTTTACGCAGTTACCTCGGTATATCGCTCCGTCCTCGATCGTGTCCTTTCGGGTGCCGACACCGACGCCGTTAAAGCAACCGTCGATGAAGAGAACCGCTTGGCCGAGGCGTTCTCGCGTGGCTTCACCACGGCTTACATGACTGGTAATCGCGGAAACGAGATCATGAGTTATGGCCGCCCGAACAACCGTGGCGTTTTCATTGGCCGCGTGTCTGCGATTCGCGATGATGTTGCAGAGGTCATCCCAGAGCGCCCGCTTATCGAAGGCGACGTCCTTGAGTTTTGGACGAACCGCGGCCATTTCGCCGAGACAGTCGAGGATGCGACTCTGACAAGGAACGGATCGGTCAAAATTCGCGTTTCCCAGCGCACTGGGAGGGGCGATCGCGTTTTTCGCGTACGGAGCGCCGCCTCTGCCTATCACGACGACCCGCTTGAGCCTCGAATCGTTGTCGACGGCTTTGTCGAGGCTCGCATTGGCCGCCCTTTGAAGATCTCTTTCTCATTGGCCGACGGTTCTCTTTCCTATTCGGCCGAGGGGTCCATCGTCGAGGCCGCAAGAACGAAGCCGCTTGAGTTCGAGGACGTCCGCGCGCATGTTGATAGGCTCGGGCAGACGCCTTTCGCGATCCGTGATCTCTCAATCGATCTCGATGACGGAGTAGGGATGAGCTTCTCACAGCTTCATCACGTTCGAGCTGAGGCGCTTGACGGTCTCGCTCAGATGCTTCTCGCTCCTTACGTGCGCAAGGTGGCGCTCCGCAAGAAGGTGCCGTCTTCTCGAAAGCCGCACCGTTTCGAGGGGCGCGTTGCCTCGTGCAAAGTTGTCGCTTGGGCGACGAACCCGGCATGCGCTCGCGCTGCGAAACGCGCCGGCGCGGACGAGGTGTACGTACCTGTTGTGAATTACCGTCGTGGTCAGGCTGTTTACGGCGGCGAACGCGTCGATCAAGCGGAGCAGGCAGGTTACCCGAAAAAGTGCATCATGGCGCTGCCTACCGTCGATCACGATCCCGTTGCGGGAACGCGTGAGTCAACCCTCGATTACGACATGTGGGATTACGTGAAGGCTGAGCGAACCGTGTACGTTGACAACATGGCTGACTGTATTCGCGCTTCTGGCATAGGCGCAACCGTTCAGCTGGGCTCGCACGTTCCGGTTACCAATGCCATGTCGGTTAAAGCCGCAAAGGACGCGGGCGCCTCTTTCGTTTGGCTTTCGCCCGAGCTCTCGCTGGGGCAGATCGCCTACATCGCCGAGGAATCCGAGCTTCCTTTGGGTCTTACGGTCGTGGGTGCTCAAGAGGTCATGATCACCGAGCATTGCCTGCTCATGAGCCAGGGTCCTTGCGACCAGCGTTGCGCTACGTGCTTAAGGCGAGCAGTCGAGCATCATTACGTCGACCGCAAGGGTTTCTCGTTCCCGATCATCACCGACGCGCTTGGCCGTAGCCATTTGTATAACGGGGTTCAGCTTGACGTTGCGCCGACTGTGCCCGACCTGATGGACATCGGTCTTGAGGCGCTTATGGTCGACACCACGCTCATGGACAAGAACGAGGCCTACAGCGCGGTTTCCCGTGTGGTGAAGGCTCGCGACCTTGCGCTCGGCGGTCAAGGAGCCGTTGCCAAGAAAACGGGTGTGACAAGCGGACATTTGTTCCGCGGCGTCTCATAACGAGTTGGGCGCTGTGCTAGAATCGCACCCATTACCTAGAAAGATCAGTCGGCATTTGCCATTGAAAGGGGTTCCCCAATGCTATCTGCAGAAGAGCAGCTGCACATCATCGCTTCGGGCGTTGATTCCATCGTCCCTAAAGAGGATCTGCTTAAAAAGCTGAAGCGCGGCGAGCCGCTGAACATCAAGCTCGGCGTCGATCCCACGGCTCCCGATATCCACATCGGCCATGCTGTTCCGTTGCGTAAGCTTCGTCAGTTCCAGGATTTGGGTCACCGCGTCACGCTTATCATCGGTGACGGCACGGCTCTTATCGGCGACCCCTCAGGCCGAAACAGCACGCGCCCGCAACTTACGCGCGAGCAGATCAACACAAATGCGCAAACCTATGTCGATCAAGCCTTTAAGATTCTTGATAAGGAAAAGACCGACCTGGTGCACAACGCTGACTGGATTCTCGATCTTAAGATGGAAGACATCTTGGGCCTGTTGAGCAAGTTCACCGTTGCCCGCATCCTCGAGCGCGACGATTTCTCTAATCGCTATCACTCGAATCAGCCCATCAGTCTGCACGAGTTCATTTACCCCGTTATGCAGGCATACGACTCCGTTGTCATCAAGGCTGACGTCGAGCTTGGCGGACGCGATCAGTTGTTCAATCTTCTTGCCGGTCGTGAGCTCATGGAGAAGATGGGTATGGAGCCGCAGGTTGCGCTTACCCTTCCGCTTCTTGAGGGCACCGATGGCGTTCAGAAGATGTCGAAGAGCTATGGCAACTACATTGGCCTTACCGATGAGCCTTCCGACATGTTCGGTAAGGTTATGTCCATCCCCGATGAGCTTATGGTCAAGTACTTCCGCCTTGCTTCTACCATGCCTGTTGATGAAGTGGACCGCATTGAGGAAGGCTTGAAGAACGACGAGCTTCATCCCAACAAGGTCAAGCGTCAGCTCGCACGCAACATCGTAGCCGCCTATTACGACGAGCAGACGGCTGCCGATGCCGAGGGGCAGTTCGATCAGGTTTTCAAGAACCACGAGGTTCCTGATGATATCCCCGAGTGCTCCGTAGATCTTACGCCCAACGACGAGGGCAAGGTGTATTTGGCGAAGTTATTGGCAGACGCGGGTCTCGCTTCCGGTACGGGTGAGGCGCGTCGACTCATCGATGGCGGCGGCGTCAAGATCAACGGCGAGGCCGTTCCCACAAAGCAGTACAACGTCGACTCCTCCGCTTTGGCCGGGGCGACGCTGCAGGTCGGCAAGCGCAAGTTCGTCAAGCTGGTTTAAACCGCGCCGCGTGTATACAGGCAGCCGTGAGGCCCGCCCCCTTCTCGCAGGGGGCGGGCCTCTCCCGTCCCCCGGCGGGCCTCTCTTTCCCGCGCCCCCGACGAGCGGCCGCCCGCCGCCCCCTGCGCCCCGCCCGCCGGGTTGTGGAGTCCCTGTGGAGCGCGGCCCCGCCCTTGACCCGGGCGCG
>CAKUNS010000006.1 GCA_934668515.1 uncultured Eggerthellaceae bacterium | reverse complement strand
ATCTTGTTTTCTTCCTCGTCGGAATTGACGAAGGTGTACGTGACGTTTTCGAACCCTTCTGCGGCAATGGCGGATTTGGCTTCGTCAAGGGACTTGCCAACGACGTCGGGAACGAAACGATGGGTGGTGATGTGGATGACTATCTCAGATCCTTCGGCCAGGCGTGAATTTCCTTCAGGATCCTCGACAAGGACGATGCCTTCTTTATCGTCGGATTTCACCTGGGTGGAGCGTACGGCAAAGCCTTTTGCTTGAAGAGTTTCGGTTGCTTCGCTTTCAGACATGCCGGTTACATCGGGAACGGATTTGCCGCCCCAGATTTCCAGAGTGTAGGTGACTCCAGCGGCAACGGCGAGGATGATCACGATGCTCGCGATAATTGCAAAAATGGTCTTCTTGGAAGGTTTATTCGCCTCCTTTGAAGAAGAGATGCGGAAATCGGTGCTCTTTGGCGCGGATTGGTCAGCTTCGATGATAGGCATTTCCATAGTTGCGCCATCGCGCCAGTCGGGTTTGGGCGCGACGAATGCAGACGCCACAACGCGATCGTTTACGTTGTCGTCCAGAGGCTTGGTTGCTCCATTAAGGCCAAGGCTGGAGAGATTAAGCGTCATGTCGGCGGAATTTTGGGAGCTCTCTTCGTTCTTGGCGTCCGGTTCGTCGGTCTGCTCGCCCTGCTCGACGTTTGTTTCGTCGAGGGCTTCTTCGTCCTTAGCGTTGTCGTCGGCGATTGGGGTCTCGATATCAGAGCCAGAAAGATCAACCTGCTCATTAGCGGAAACAGGCTGTTCGTCTGAGGGCACAGGTTCGCTCCTGGAATCCTCCTCCTCAATTGAAGGAAGATCGAGCTTGTTTGTGGTCTGAGAAAGGGGAAATCCGCAGGCGTCGCAGAACTTGGCGCCTTCGCGGTTTTCGTTGTTGCAGTTAGGGCAAATCATGAAGCCTAATCTCCTTTTTCTCACTTTGACTTCATTGTAAAGGGAAATAGGGCGAACATGTTCGCCCTATTCGTTTCGATTTCATCTCCCCTATTCCTGCAAACGTTTATGCGCCTTCGCCGTATCCGAAACGGCGGATTTGGGAGGCATCGCGTCTCCAGTTCTTCTTAACTTTAACGGAAAGGTCAAGGAACACCTTGGTGCCCAGTAGTTGTTCGAGATCGGCGCGAGCCTCCGTGCCGATTTTCTTGATGGCGCTACCGCCCTTGCCGATGATGATTCCCTTTTGGCTGTCGCGTTCGACGTAAACGATGGCGGTGATGCCATTGGTTTTGTTTCGCTTGTTGTAACGCATCTCCTCGACCTTCACGCCGATGGCGTGAGGCACCTCATCGTGAAACGAGCGGAGGATCTTTTCACGGATGAACTCGGCAATGACGACCTCGATAGGCTGATCGGTTTCCATATCGTCGGGGAACCACTTCGGACCCTCGGGCAAGAGAGCCGCGATGTCGTTGACCAGGTTTTCCACGCCCTCTCCGGTTTCACCGGAGCAGACCATCACGGCGTCCCAATCAGCTAGTTGGCGTGCTTTTTCCATCTGGGCGGCAAGTTGCTCTTCGTTGACGAGGTCGCATTTTGACAGTACGAGGATTTTAGTGGCACGAACAGAATTGAGCTGAGACGCAACCCATTCGTCGCCCCTTCCGACTTCCTTGGAACTGTCGACAAGCATGCATACGGCATCGACATCTTCAAGGGATTTCAGCGCGGATGTGTTCAGCTCTTCGCCCAGGGCGTCGTGCGGCTTATGAAGACCTGGGGTGTCAACGAGAATCATCTGGAAATCATCGCGAGTGAGAACAGCGCGGAAGCGATGGCGCGTTGTTTGCGCGGTGTTTGAGGTGATGGCGATTTTTTTGCCCATGATGTTGTTGATGAGGGTGGATTTGCCAGCGTTCGGCCTGCCGACGAACGTGACGAAGCCCGACCTGAATTCCCTACCTTCAACATGACCCATTGTAGATGCCATGGTTATCCTTTCTGTATGCGGAAGATGATCAGGCAAGGCCGATCATCAAGAGGATACGGGGAACGAAAATCATGATACCGACGGCTGCCGATGCGATTGCGACTAGATAAACGGCCCCTGCAGCACAATCTTTAGCGTGTTTGGCGAGGATATGGTACTCGGGCGAAACAAGGTCGACAACTGACTCAATGGCTGTGTTCACGCATTCCATGCCGATTACCGAACCAATGCAAAGACAAACGACAGCCCATTGCGTGACGCTGATCTTCAGGATAAAGCCCAAAGCTAGTGCGATTACGGCGAATACGAGATCGATTCTTACGTTGCGTTGGGTTTTCATCGCGTAGGCGATTCCTGCGCCTGCGTTTTTGAATGCCTTTGCTAACGAATAATCCGATCGGTCGTTGCTGCCGCTCTCTCGGACGTAATGCTTGTCTTCGTTTTGGTCGTCTATCTTCATCGTCGTACCAGTCTAGCGGGCGAATGGCCTGCCGTAAAAGGAGCTCAGCAATGCGCGCTCCTTGCCTTCCATGATCTCGGCTTCGTCTTCCTCCATGTGGTCGTATCCACACAAATGCAGAAGACCATGGACGATGAGGAGGCTAACTTCATCTTCGAAAGACGTCCCGAATTCCCGTGCCTGCGCTTCAGCGACATCGGGTGCGATGACGATATCGCCAAGTTCATACACTTCGAATTCGGGGCATGCGAATCCTTCGTCTTCTATGCCGTCGCACTCGAAAGAAAGAACGTCTGTGATCAGGTCGACACCTCGATAGTCGTTGTTGAGCGTTTTGATTGAGTCGTTGTCGACGAAGTTGATAGAGACCTCCGTCGATTCGGGCTTGTTCTCGCTCGAGATGACAAACGTCGCGAGGTTTTCTACGGGCACGTTCTTGAGTGCGTCTTCGCGGTAGTCGGCATTGATGGTGATTTCCATGCCATCCCCCTACTCTGATTGCTGGGATCGAAGCATGTTGGATTCAAGCTTAAGCGAAACCAGGTCTCCAACTGCGCCGATCGCGGGTCGTTCTATTTCATGATAGCTTTCCGTCAAGGCGAAGTCTGGCTCGATGATGACCGATTCGTAAGTTCCCACACGATGTTCGAAATCAACTAGAGCCAGTTCGTCGGAGAGCCCACGCAGTCTTGTAGCACGCTTTTGCTTGACTTCAGCGGGGACCTGATCAGGTCTTTTTGCTGCGGGTGTCCCCTCTCTCATGGAGTAAGGGAACACATGGATCTTCGAGAATCGGCATGCGGCGGCAAGGTCAAGCGTTTCTTGGAATTCGTTGTCTGTTTCGCCAGGGAATCCGACGATGATGTCAGTGCTTAAAGACATCGTTGGAACGAAGCGGTAGATGGTATCGACAAGTTGCTTGAATTGATCGGCGGAATAGCGTCTTGCCATTTCCCGAAGCACTTTGGAGCTTCCTGCCTGAAGCGGAAGGTGCAGATGACGACAGACCCTGCCATTGGCAGTCGCAATGACCTGAAGGAGCTTTTCATCGATGCATTCCGGTTCGATGCTTGAGATGCGGAATCGAACCGGTGAAGCGGCGTCGGGCAAATCAGCGGTTTTGAACAGAAGCTCTTTCAGCAACTCGGGGAGCATTCGGCTTTCGTGGTTATAAGACCCAAGATTGATTCCCGCAAGAACGATTTCCCGCGAACCGTTTTGCGCATAACGCACGCACTCGGATACCACTTCGTTGAAGTTTCGGCTGGTGGCTTTGCCTCGAGCTACATGAACAATGCAGTACGTGCAGGCATTATCGCAACCGTCTTGCACTTTGATGTTGACTCGTGTGTTGAACCCTTCGCCGATACGAAGGCGATCTGCGTCATCGCTTTTGATATTGGCCGGTTCCGAGTTCGACGTCGTTGATCGAGCCACGAGGTCTTGAACGAAACCGACAAGCTCTGCGCGGCCTATAACATCCACGCGAGCAGGGTCCATCTCTTGGAATTTTCCTGGGTCAATGGCCGAGGCGCATCCTGATACGACCACACGAGCATTCGGATGGCTGTTGAGAGCATGGCGAACGGCTTTGCGTGCTTTCTTATCGGCTTCTCCCGTAACGGTGCAGGTGTTTACGAAGACGACGTCTGCGTCGTGTGACGAAGCGGGTTCGAGACCTTGTGAAAGAAAGCAGGCTGCAACGTCATCCGACTCGACTCGGTTGACCTTGCAGCCCAGGTTTACTACTTGGAACTTCATTGATGCAAAGTTAAGCGTTTGCTTTTTCAAACGCCGCATTAACCTCGTAGCTAGCGATTGCACAGCCGGCAACTGCGGCGATATCAACGCTTGCAACGATGTTGGAGAACGAACCCACGCCGACGTTCGGGCAAACGGATTTCACAACGTCGATATCGAAGTCGGCGATACCGCTTGCGGGACCGATAACGATGGTGCAATTGAAGGGAACGGTTTTACCGGCCTCGCTATAAGCGGCAACGGCGCTTGCTACCGCATCCTGAATAGGTGCGAACTCGGTGGACTTTTCGGAGAAGATGAGGCATACATCAGGCTTGCCATCGCGGGTGACGGCGCTGGCAAGAGAGTCAACGAAAGCAACCTTAGGGATATCCTCGCGGTTGCAGTCCTTGGCATCAAGGGAGGCGCCCTTCTCGAGGATGCTGGCGTAGGGCTTGAGGGCGTCGTACACTTCGGTTTCGGGGGCGGTAAGGTAAACCGTCATGGAATCAAAGCCAAGCTCGGTCACGCCTTTCACGCAGGTAAGCAGCGGCTCTGCATCGCAGGGGCCGACGACAAGGCGAAGCGTGGTCTTCTTTACGTTCTCAGATGCCATTAAAGGTGCCTTTCTATTGGGGCTTTCGTGTTGGCTGTGTTTTTGAGTTGATTCAATACCTTACGCTAACTAAGCGCGTCGCGCAATTTTTGAAGCGGATTGCGCGATGAAGAAACGTCTTCGCCAAGCTCTCGCGCAAGCGATTCGAGGATCTCGCGCTGTTTCTTATTCAGCTTCCTAGGGATTTCGACCGAAACATGAACGTAAAGGTCACCGCGGTTGGAAGACTTGAAGCGCGGCATTCCTACGTTTTTAACGCGAACGACCTGATCGTTCTGGCATCCCTCGGGGATGCGGACCTTGACTTTCTCGTCGGGCAGGATGCCGTCAATCTCAACCTCGCATCCAAGAGCAGCTTGAACCATGGAGACGTTGGCACGAGCGTGAAGGTTGTCCCCGTCGCGCTCGAAGAACTCATGCGGCTGGATGCGGCACGTGACGATAAGATCGCCGGTGGCGGCACCGCGAACGCCTGCTTCACCGAATCCGGTAACGCGAAGTTGCTGGGCATCCCTGATACCAGCAGGGACCTCGACGGTAACACGCTGACGATCGGGGACGCGTCCCTGACCCTCGCACTCGGGGCACGCATTCTCGATGATCTTGCCGGTGCCTCCGCAGTGCTTGCATGTGGAAGTTGATTGCATGTCGCCCAAGAAAGTGCGCTGGACGGTAACGACGCGACCGGTGCCGTGGCAATCGGGACAGGTGGCTTCATGCCCGTTTTCGCCTAGGCCATTGCCGCCGCATTCGGGGCACGGCGCCAGTCGATCGTAGATGATTTCCTTCTTAACGCCGCTCGCGGCTTCTTCAAGAGAAATGCGCAGGCCAACGCCCATATCGCGACCATCTTGACGAACGCGGGCGCCGCCGGCTGCCCCGCCGCCGAAGAAGCTGCTGAAGATGTCGCCCATTCCTCCGAACCCGCCGAAGATGTCGTCGAAGTCGACGTAACCGCTGCCGCCGAACGGACCCTGCCCGCTTGCCGCGCCGGGAATCGTGCCGAATCGATCGTATGCAGCACGTTTGTTGGCGTCAGAGAGCACGTCGTAGGCTTCGTTAAGTTCCTTGAACTGATCTTCGGCGTCTTCAGCCTTGTTCACGTCGGGGTGGAGTTTGCGAGCTTGGCGTCGAAACGCCTTTTTAATCTCGTCTTCAGTTGCATCGCGGGAAACACCGAGCACTTCATAGAGATCTTTTGCCATTGAAGTCGTTACCTTTCAGTTCTCATCCGAACCTGCAATATGCGGTCGGCCTTAGTCTTCATCAAGGGCCGAGCTGGCCATATGGACGGCCTTAAGCGCCCGTGAGTAATCCATTCTGGTTGGTCCGATGACGGCGACTACTCCCTCGTTCTCGCCGCGACCGTAACGGCTGGCGACAATCGAGACACCCGAAAGAAGCTTCGAGTTGTTCTCGGTGCCGATTTTGACGATGGGCATATCATCGGTGGAGCATTCCATGAGTTCGAGAAGAACCGTGTCGTCGTCGAACGCCTGAATTACCGGAAGAAGGGATTCCGACCGACTGAACTCGGGTTTCTTCATAAGCGAGGACATTCCCAAGCGATGGGAATGATTCGAGTCCGAATCGTTCAGGCAGTCGAGGATCTCGTCGATGACAAGCGCTGTAAGCGGATCACCCGCAGCGTCGCGTTTTAGAAGCGTTGCAATATCGGAAATGCGGCCGGTTTCGCTTGAGCGCGCGCAGAACGCGTTGTTCAACAGCCTTTGAACACGTGACAATTCATCGGCGGAAACTTCGTCTTTGAAGTCGATTTTACGATTGAGGACATCTCCCGATTTGGTGACGATAACGATAACCGCGTGATGCGCATCAAGCGAGATCAGGGTGATTTGGCGCACTTTGCGCTCTTCAATTACCGGAGCAAGAACAATGGAAAGGCAGTCGGTAAGATGCGAAAGAGCTGCCGAAGTTTGCTCCATCAGGTCATCGAGTTCGCGTGCGCTGTTCCTAAGGTGTGTGACGGCCGCCCTGGAGCGTTCGTCATCTTGCACCACGCCCGAAGAGATAAGTTCGTCCACGAACGCGCGATAGCCGAAATCGGTGGGAATACGACCCGAAGAGGTGTGAGGCTGCGAAATGTATCCCTGTTCCTCGAGGGCCGAAAGCTCATTGCGAACCGTAGCGGGACTTACCCCAAGCTGATAGCGCTCGGTAAGGGTTCTAGAGCCGACGGGCAATGCACGTTCCACGTACTCTTCGATCAGCGCAGAAAGAACACGCTGGCGACGATCGGATAGCACTGCCATCACCCTTCCCTGTTCGATATGTTTACGAATCTGCTGATCGGTTATAAGAACAGCACTCGTATTCTAGCAGTATGGATGCGAGAGTGCTAAGCCAGTCAGTTTCAAAACGCTATTTGCACCGAACCGTTACCTAACGGCACTTTTCGCGTGCGGTGACAACGGATTTGCTAGGCAAGTGAAAACAGCTCGCCGTAAAGCTCGTTGCCGCAAAGCCAGCCTTTCTCGGTTGGCGCAAAGCCCTCGTCGGTGCGGGTCACCAGCCCCTCGTCTTGCAGCTTGGCAAAGGCTTGTTCTACGCCATTAAGGTAGAGTTTTGCCTGTTCGATCTGTTCATGAGAAATGCCACGCGTCATACGCATGCCAAGCATGAGATCCTCGGATTCTCGTTCAGGGCGGCTGAGATCGTCGGTAACGACGCCGTCGGTCATGCGCATGCGGCGTTCATCGTTTTGGGTCATAGTAGCGGCGCTTCTACCGAATCCGATATAAGGCACGCCAGTCCAATAGGCGATGTTGTGCTTGCATTCATAGCCCGGTTTGGCATAACTCGCAACCTCGTAACGAGCGAAGCCAGCCTCGGAAAGGATGCTCTGAGCTATTTTCATATGCCGAGCTTCAACATCGTCGTCGGGTTCGGGAATGCGGCCTGCCATCACGTCACGGTAGAACGGGGTGTGTTCTTCGATGGTGAGCGGGTAGATGCTAACATGGGTAACGCCTAGTTCGATTGCTGTTTTCACGCTATCAGCAAACGATTCGTCCGATTGCCCCGGAATGCCGCACATCAGATCGACGCTGATATTCGTGAATCGACTTTGCGCGGTTTTTACTGCCTGTTTGGCCATAGCGACATCATGGGCCCTTCCCAAAAATGAAAGCACGTCGTCGTCGAAGCTTTGCACCCCGATCGAAAGACGATTGACCCCCATAGCCCAGATATCCCTGATCAGACGTTCGTCGACGCTTTCGGGGTTCGCCTCCATGGACCATTCCATATCTGGGCGCGTTGTGATGACCGAAAGCGAGATGGCATATAGCAGGCTGGAAAGGCGGGAAAGCCCGATGTAGGAAGGCGTGCCCCCGCCAATGTAGATGGTTTTGATCGAGCCGAGTTCGTCGGCCTTTGATTGACGCCTTATGTCGACGACCAGACTCTCGATGTACTCGTCGATCACCTTGGAATCGTTCGGGATGGCTTCAGTTGCGAAGTCGCAATAAGCGCAACGGCTTTTGCAGAAGGGTATGTGAACGTACATCGCGCCATAAGGATCATGAGGCATGTTGTTTCCTAGTTCTCGTAAGCAAGCAGTTCGTCGAATACGGCATTGAAGTCGTCTAGTGTGTTGCACAGGTTGAATTTGCCACGTGCGATGGAGGCTCCGGGGAGACCCGCAACATACCACATGGCGTGCTTGCGCATGCGCGAAAGCGGTTTACCGGGAAGATGGGACATTAACTCGGCGTGGCGCTTGGCAAGCTGAATTCGCTCGGTTGCGCTAGGTGGGTTCCAGGCGACCCTTTCTTTGGCGGCCTTCACTTCTTCGAAAATCCACGGGTTTCCCTGGGCAGCTCGCCCGATCATGATGGCGGCACAGCCGGTTTCACCGAGCATGTTCAGAGCATCTTGCCCCGACGTGATGTCGCCGTTTCCAATAACAGGGATGTTCACAGCGTCCACTACCCTGCGGATGGCGTCCCAATCCGCGTGCCCGCTGTACATCTGCATGGCGAAGCGCCCGTGAACAGCGCAAGCTGCCGCGCCTGACTGTTCCATGCGCTTGGCGAATTCGACGCAGGTTTCGTCGTCGGTGTTGTATCCACGTCGGAATTTGACCGTGACGGGATGGTTGATCGCTTGAGAGACGCTTTCGACGATTCGAGAGGCAAGTTCTGGCGTTTTCATCAAGGCCGAGCCATCGCCTTTCGACACGATTTTTCGCGCTGGGCAACCCATGTTGATGTCGATATAGGCCAGCCTGTCTTGAAGCTGCTCTTCGATCCAGACGGCTTCTCGTGCGATGACCTCGGGTTCGTGTCCAAAAACCTGAACAGCGACAATGTCCTCGTTTTCGGCGAGATCTAAAAGATGACGGGTCTTCTCGTTTGCGTACGAGAGCCCCTTTGCAGAAACCATTTCGGTGTAGGTGAGATCGGCTTTGTGTTCGCGGTTGATCTGGCGAAACACCAAATCGCTCACGCCAGCGAGAGGCGCAAGAAGAACACCGCGCTGATTCAACAGAGAACGCATGCTGGCAATGGACTGATCGCTCAAAACGGACCTCTCTATGCAGCGGAAATAGCGCTGAGGAGACCCAGGCTGGAAACGAAGAAGATGACAGTCAGGATGACGGCGCCAAGGCAGCCGATGCCGACAAGAAGCTTTGAAGATCCGCCCATGTGGGCATCATTGAATTCCTGATCCTTCTTTTCGTTGAAGGCGTCTTCAAGCCAGTTTTCTTCTTCGTTCCTCATTGCTGGTCGTTTCTCCGTTGTGTCGTTTGATGCTGAAAGGCGTCAAGATTTATCAGTCGTCAACCTTCAAGATGGCCATGAATGCTTCTTGGGGCACATCGACGTTGCCGATGCTCTTCATGCGCTTCTTACCGTCCTTCTGATTTTCAAGAAGCTTGCGCTTGCGGCTGATATCGCCACCGTAGCACTTGGCCAAAACGTCCTTGCGCTTCGCTTTGACGGTTTCGCGGGCAAGGATTCGACCGCCAACAGCTGCTTGGATGGGCACCTCGAACATCTGACGCGGAATGATGTCTTTGAGCTTCTGCGCTAGGACTTTTCCGCGCTCGTATGCCTTGTCCTTGTGAATGATGAAGGAAAGCGCATCGACGGGTTTGCCGGAAAGCAGGATGTCGAGCTTCACCAACTGAGAAGGTTTATAGCCGTCGAATTCGTAATCGAGCGAAGCATAGCCGCGGGTGCTGGACTTCAATTTGTCGAAGTAGTCCATGATAAGTTCGCTAAGGGGAATCTCCCAGACCATTTCGACTGTGTTCTGCGACAAATAGTTCATAGTGACGAACGTGCCGCGACGCGAAACGGTCAGGTCCATGACAGCACCGACGTAATCGGGCGGAACAAGGATCTTAGCTTTGAGATACGGCTCCTCGACGTGATCGATCTCGGCCGGATCGGGCATTTCTTGCGGCGAGTGAAGGGAGATCATCTCCCTGTTCGTTTTGAAGACGTGATACTCGACCGAGGGCGCCGTGCACAACAGGTTAAGGCCGAATTCGCGCTCGAGGCGCTCTTCGATGACCTCCATGTGCAAAAGGCCCAAGAATCCGACTCGGAATCCGAATCCGAGTGCGTGAGAAGTTTCTGGCTCCCAGATCAGGGCAGGATCATTGAGGGACAGCTTTTCGAGGGCGTCTTTCAGCTGCTCGTACTGATCTGAGTCGATGGGGTACAAACCGGTAAATACCATTGGCTTGACGTCGCGATAGCCGGGCAGAGCTTTATCTGCTGGCTGTGATTTAAGGGTGATGGTGTCGCCCACCTTGACTTCGGAAACATCCTTCAAACCAGTGACGATATAGCCGACATCGCCGTAGTTCAGGCTGTCAAGTTGCTGTTCCTTCGGCGTGCGAGCGCCAACTTCCTCGACAAGGGCGTTGGTGCCTGTTGCCATCATGATGATTTGATCGCCCTTGCGAACGCTGCCATCGACGATTCGCACGAAGGCGATGACGCCGCGATATGAGTCGAAATAGGAGTCGAAGATAAGGGCCCTGAGAGGTGCGTCTCCGTTGCCCTGAGGCGCAGGAATGTTGTACACAACGGCTTCAAGAAGGTCGTGAACGCCCACCCCCGTTTTCGCAGAGCAAAGGACCGCATCTTCGGCTGGGATGGCCAAACCGTCTTCGATTTCCGCTTTGACGCGTTCCGGTTCGGCGGAGGGAAGATCGATTTTGTTGATGAGCGGGACGATTTCGAGATTGGCGTTCATTGCCATCATGGCATTAGCAACGGTTTGGGCCTCGACGCCCTGCGTAGCGTCGACTACCAGGACGGCGCCGTCGCATGCGGCAAGCGAGCGGCTTACCTCGTACGTGAAGTCGACGTGACCCGGTGTGTCGATGAGATTGAACTCATACGTTTCGCCATCATCGGCGGTATACGTGACGCGAACGGCTTGGCTTTTGATGGTGATTCCACGTTCGCGTTCGATGTCCATGCTATCTAGAAGCTGTGCGCGCATGTCTCGTTCGGACACGGCGCCGGTTTGTTCGAGGATACGATCGGAGAGCGTGGATTTACCATGATCGATGTGCGCAATGATTGAAAAGTTCCTGATCCGCGAAGGATCGTGCTCAGATATGGCGTTCTTCTGGCTCATTCAGTCATCTTTCATTACGTGACGTATATGGTCTATAGTGTTTGCAGCGTAATGCAATGCCGCAATCAGTGCGATTATCGGCATGGATCATCCGTGTTTTGTGCTGTACGGATTATTTTACCAAGCCAAGTTGCATTTATGCTGGTATTGTATGTTAAAATCTACAGGTTTTCGTTTGGAAACAAGATATTACAACGGAGGATAAGAGTGGCAAACATCAAGAGTCAAAAGAAGCGCATCATCACCAACGAGAAATCTCGTATGCGTAATCGCGCTGTCAAGTCTGAACTGAAAACCGGCATTCGTCGCGTCCGCGAAGCAGTCGCTGCTGGCAATGCCGAAGAAGCATACGCATCTGCACTTGCCGCCTGCCGTCTGCTCGACAAGGCAGCTTCCAAGGGCGTTATCCACAAGAACCAGGCCGCTAATCGTAAGAGCGGCGTTATGAAGCTTGCAAACACCATCGTCACCGATGAGGTTCGCACTGCTTATGTGAAGCCCGAGGCTAAGAAGCAGGAGGCTACCGGCTCCAAGAAGGCTGCCGCTAAGGCTGCCCGCAAGGAAGCTTACGCTGCCGCTGCTGTCGAGAAGCAGAAGCGCGTCAAGGAGCAGCAGAAGGCCGAGAAGGCAGCTGCTGAGAAGAAGGCTGCCGCCGCTGCCGCAGAGGCTGAGGCTGCTACCGAGGAAGCTGCTGAATAAGCTTTTTCTTGAACCTACGGGTTCATCCGCATATCAAGAAGAGAAGCGTCCCACCTCAGGGGCGCTTCTCTTTTGTCAGCCGAGCAAGCTAGGAGGCCGTCGAACGAATCGACGGCCTCCTAGCTTCAATGCGATCGTTAAGGATAAGGTGTGCTTAATGGATGCGACGTGCGATAGAAGCGCACATCCAGTCCTGGAAAACCTTTACCTGGTCAGCACCGCTTTTCATCTTCATTTCTGCGTCGCGAGACGAGATGAGCGCTTCGATCAGTTGCTGCTCGCTAAAAGTACGAGCCCAGCGTACATGGTTTTTTACCTTCCAAGGTGGTACCCCAAGAACGCTTGCAAGATCGCGGGCTCTCCCCTGTCGCTCGAGCGCTTTGGTGCAAAGAAGCTCGCGTAGACGAGTTTGACATTGCGCAAGCAAGAAGAATGGAGACGACTGCGAAAGTTGAGGAAGCAGATGGAAACACCGGGCAAGGTTGCGTGCTGCAAAAGCGTCAACAAGGTCCCACGGCTTCGCTTCACTCGTCCTGGCCACCAGCGATGCAACCTCGCTATCGGTGACAGGGTCGTTACCGTTGTGGGCTAGAGCAAGTTTCTTAAGTTCGGTGTCAATGCGAACCGTATCTTCGCCAACCAGTTCGAGCAGTTTTTCGCAAGCGCCTGGGGTCATAGTAAAACCATGGGAGACCGCCATGGAGCGAAGCGAGCTAGCGAGCTCCTGCTTTTTCATGGGCGTGCAATCGATGATCGCATTCTTCCCAAGGTTTGCAACTGCTTTGTACAGGCGTGTGCTTTTAGCTAGCTTCTCGGCCGAAAGCATCAAGATGGTTGATTCGCAGGGAGCGCTCAGATACGAGATAAGCGCTTCCGTTGATGCTTTTGACAATTTGTCGGCATCGCGAACCTCTACGAGTCTGACTTCGCTGGCAAACGGTAGCGTATTGCAAGCGGCAACTATCTCGGTGCCATCAGCGTTATCGCCTTGAAAGACATCGTTATTGAATGAAATGTCACCGAATTTTTCGAGTCGTGAGCGCAAACGCTCGATTACACGCTGTCTTTTCAGTGTGTCCGCGCCAACCGCAAGATATGCGTTTATGAATCCATCAATTGCCATATAGAAATTCTACCTTTGAGTAGTGATCAGCAACCTGTCTGTTTCGATTTTGCATGAAACGTCCCCGTGATCGTCTGTCCGATATATCGTTGAACCCGCTTCGGTTAATGCCGCAACTACCTCCTTGTGAGGATGGCCGTATCTATTGTTTGAACCACAACTCACCAAAGAAATTATCGGCTGAAGTCGAGTTGCGATTTTGTCATTCGTGCCTGTTTTTGAGCCATGGTGAGGAACCTTCAGGATGTCGATGGCGTAAAGATCCTCCTTCTTCGCGATTGCCTCGAGGTTCTGTATTTCCGCATCTCCCGTGAACAGTGCCAAGGCATCGACTATGCCGTCGTCGTTCACGTCTGCTTCGGCAACGAGGCAGAGGCTGTCGGTGTTACCCCCTTCGTCTGTGAATTCGCTCGGCCAGACAACCTTTAGCGAGAAGTCTCCGAATTCAATTCTGTCGTCGATTTTCATATACGCGATTTCGGGTGAACATGCTTCGGCGCTTTGCAGCAATTGTTCGCATGAATCACACGGGCAATTAGCGGTGTCGCTAGCAAGCAAAACGCGATCAACAGTAATATAGGAAGCTAAGGAAGATAGCGATCCGTAGTGGTCGTCGTCGGCGTGGCTGATTACGACCCCGTCAAGCTTGAAAACCATATTTCTAGCGAGTGCCTCTCGAAGCATTGAATCCTGATTGCCGGTATCTATAAGTAAATTTCGACCTTCACTTTGCAATAAGATCGCGTCGCCCTGCCCTACATCAAGCATGACGATCCTCGTGCCCGTAGTAGCGGTCAATATGCCAAGAGAAACACTAACTATTAGCATGAAGACTGAAACCGAGAATGCTAATAACCCGCCTTTAATGTGTGGCCAGGTAATCCAAAGAAGAATACAGGATAGAAGTGAAACGGAAAATCCCACCCAAGTAGGCATTGATAATGGAATGCTTGAGTAAGGGATCGATGCGACGAATTCAACAATGCGAATGAACAGGTTGAAAACGGGAATCGCGATTGTCAGAAGAGGCGCGAATGCTGATGGCAATACAGTTGCCGATAGGCCTACAGCCAGCGAAGCAACGCATAGAACCGGGAACAGGGGCGCGGTGATCATGTTTGCGAAAACGCTCACAAGTGGGAGTTGCGAGAACAATGCAACTGAAATGGGCATACAGATGATATTTGCCGCAATAGTTAAAGACAGGGTCTCTTTTAAAAATCGAGGAAGCGGGAGCAGTATCGCGTCTATAACGTATTGAAAATAGCTTGCAAAGAAGACTATGCCGGCGGTTGACGCATAGGACAGCAGCAGCGAAATCGATAGTGAGCTTGCAGGGTCAGATAAAACAATGGCTATGATGCATAACCCTAGGGAGTTCAACGAGGAAGAACGACGCGAACTTACAACCGATGCGATTCCGACGATGCTCATAATTGCCGATCTGACTGCGGATATGGGAAAAGCCGAAAGGGCGAGATATGCAATGATGACCGATGATAATAGGAAGACAACCAGTTTACGTTGAAGCTTGATCGCATTGAGACCAGCCATCATAATCGTCGTTACTGTTGCGAGGTGAGCTCCAGAGATGGCAACAAGATGAGCCAAACCGTCACGCTTGATGGATGAGTACAAATCGCTGTCGAATAGCCGAACACGGTACCCGCAGGATAGACCTTCCATAAGCGCAATGGAATCGTTTTCAACTTCCTGAGAGGAATAATTCTCAAAAGTATTGATGGCGTTGTTTCTGATTGTGTAGAGTCCATCAAATGGCGATATATGGTCAGACGGCTTAAAAGAGACAACCTGAAGTTTCGCGACTGCTCCCCTTTTCCAACATGAATCAGACTTGCTAAAGGCTGGATCGATGATTTTAAAGTGAGCCTGGAATGAGTCGCCAAAGTGGAAACCGCAATCAGTCTCGACCCATTGAGGGAATTGAGCTAATACTCGATAGCGATTCCCATCTGATGTGACCAGATCGCACAATGCCTGGTTCCCGAATCGGCCCTCCCGAGCATCTTCTTTAAGAGTGAGCGTACCTTCAGTAATGGCTGAAGCCGTCAGCTCGCTTGAAATTGACGTCATGCTTGTTGCATGTGCTACCCCGAAAACGATGCCAAGGAAACAGAAGCAAATTATTAAGCGCCATAAACTACTGCGCCTCTTTTGCATTACAACGAAGAAAACCGCCGCAACCAAACACGCCGCGCAAAGAGCCTGAAGGAATAACGGTGAGGGCAGCTCTGCTGTTCGAAGCGTGATAATCAGTAATGCAGTTGTTCCCCAAAAGACCAACCCACAGAGAAACAACCGGGGCGGCAGCGGCCTGATGGGCACTTCCCGAGTGCGACAATGACCGTTCATCTAAGATTCACCCGATGGTGATGGAATCACGCATGGAATCAAGCTTCTTTTCGCCAATGCCTGAAACTCGAGTAAGGTCATCGACGGAAGCGAAGGGTCCATTGTTTTCTCGGTCTTTTATTATTTTCGCGGCCAAAGATGGGCCTACTCCAGGTATCGATTGCAGGTCGTCTTCGCTAGCGCGATTCACATTGATTTTCGGGGCCGTTCCAGATGTGTTCGAATTCGAACCGAAGCTGATAGATGCGTTTGATGCTACTGAGCTGCTCTCGCCGGTTTTAGAGGGTACGAATAATTGCTCACCATCAGTTAGGGTGCGAGCAAGATTCAAAGATGTTTGATCGGCTTCATCTGTAAACCATCCGGCTATATTAATCGCGTCATTTACACGAGCCCCTTCATCGAGTTCATACAATCCTGGAGCTGAAACGGAGCCTGCAACATGGACGAATATCGTGCGTTCCGGGGCAGCCTCGGTTAAGGAGTCGCTGTAAGAGCCCTCTGTGTTTAACTTCTGCTCTTCGGTGGACATGATGTGCAACTGATTGTCCTTGCTTGGTGCGAACGCGAATAGCATGGCACCGAGAATGACAACAACAGCGATTCCGAAAGAGACAATCGACATCTTCTTTTGTTGCCATAAGCGCGTAAGAAAAGACTTGACGTCTTCAAGTTCAAGCTTGTTGTGAAAATCCATCATTGCCTCCTTTTTGATAAGAGGCTAGTTGGAAGATCTGACAACCATATAACCTGAATCCAACAGCTGTTTACGTAAAACAATCGGTGAAGCAACACGAATTGAAATAAGTTGCAATAAAAAATGGGGCGCGATTCTAATCGCGCCCCATTTGAATCGATATAAAGGTTTAGTCGTTACAAGCCATTGAACTTAAGACCGGATGGTTAACCTTTCAGGGCATTCTACGCTTGAGGCGTTACCTTCATCATGGTTGCTTTGATCCGTCTTAGTACGCTTGCGCTTGTAAGATGGGCATGCATAATCGTGGACCTCGGCAGAATCTGCAATAACGCTTACCCATTCGTCAATGGGCAGAACTTTTTCGGCTTCTTCAACGTCCTGCAAGTTCGCATGGGTCTCGGGATTTCGAGGCATGAACAAAGTGCAACAATCAGGAGCATCCTGAGAAGAGATTTCGAATGTGCCAAGCTTCTGTGCATCCTCGATGATCTCGAGTTTGTCGGTACCAATAAGAGGCCTGAAAACGGGGAGGCTTACAACAACATTGGTTGCCATGATGTTGTCGAGCGTCTGCGATGCAACCTGCCCCAAACTTTCACCGGTAACGAGCGCGCCAGCATGCTCGCGACGTGCGATTTCCTCAGCAACCCTGAACATAAGGCGGCGGTACATGATGATACGCAGTGCAGGTGGAACTTTTAGTGAGATCTCACGCTGATAATCGCCGAAGGGCACAACGTAAACCCTGGCAATGCAGCCGGTTTTCTCGAGAACGCGAGCAATGTCGTCAACCTGGTATTCGCTTGCGTCAGACGTTTGAGGGCGTCCGCTGAAGTGAACACCAATGCAGATGGCACCGCGACGAGCGATGCGCCAGAGGGCTACAGGAGAGTCGATACCTCCGGAAAGCAAGGAGACTACCCTACCCGAGCTGCCAACGGGCAAGCCACCGATGCCGCGTTCGCTGCGAGCATAGATGAAGACTGCATTTTGAACCACCTCGACGCCAACGGTGACATCGGGGTTCTTCATCTTCACCTTTTTATCGGGGAACGCCTCGCACAGAGCAGAACCGACGATCTGGTTCATTTCCATGGAGTTGGTTTGGAAGTCGGTGTGGTTGCGCCGCGCGTTCACCTTGAATGAGGTGAAATCTTCGACTTCGGAAAGCGCGCTAATGGCCACATTGCACATCACATCAAGAATGCGTTCGCATTTATAGCCGCAGGAAATGCGTGCAACACCAGGGACGCCAAGCATGGCGTTGGAAACTTCGAGTGCCGTCTGAAGATCGGTTCCTTCTTTCAGGAACACGACGAGGCGCCCCGAGATTCGATGGATGGTGACCACCGGATAACCCTCAAGGAGCGCCTCGATATTCTTAGACAGACGCATCTCGAATTTCGAACGGTTATGACCCTTCAGGCCGATCTCGTGATAATGAACGAGACAAATTCGTTGATGATGCTCTGACATGCGATTTTAGTGATTCTTAACGTCGATGGACTCGGGATCGTAAGAGACGTCGCCACGAGCGATCTCTGCGAAAGCAATGCTCAGGGGCTTCTTCTTAGAAGCGCGAGCGATGTCGACAGCGGTCTGAAGCTGAATAGCGCGATCACGCTGACCACGCATCATGTCGTTGATGTCATGTGCGCGCTTGGAAGCGAGCGAGCACAAAAGAAAACGATCGTTATCGGTTTCATCAAGGAGCTTATCCATTTTGGGTTCGATCAAAGTCATCTTTACTAACCTCGTATTCCTTCTGCGAAATCGTTAACATAAGCAACCAGTTCGTCGGTTGCTCGATCAAGGTCGTCATTCACTAAACGGATATCATACTCCATCTTGCGCGAAAGCTCTACCTCTGCGGTGGCCAAGCGCTTCAGAATGGACTCCTCCGAGTCGGTTCCCCTGCCCCTCAGACGCTCTTCGAGAATTTTCATAGAAGGCGGTTCGATGAAAATCAAATGAGCTTCGGGCATGCATTCCTTTACCTGCATAGCCCCTTGGACCTCGATTTCCAAAATCACCTGGTCGCCTTTAGCGATGTGCTCCTCGACGGATGCACGCGGAGTTCCGTAGCTGTTGCCTGAATAAGTTGCCCATTCAAGCAATCCTCCATTGGCAGCGAGCGTATCGAACTCATTGCGCGAAATGAAATGATAGTGAACACCGTCGATCTCGCCCACGCGAGGTTCTCGCGTGGTTGCAGATATGGAAACCCAGGAATCGGGAACCGCTTTCAAAAGACGAGCCACCAGCGTGCCTTTGCCAGCACCTGATGGCCCGGATATCACGAATAGATTTCCGTGTCGCATAGAGACTAGCTCAAACGCTCGAGGAGGGCGGCTTCCTGACGGGCGCCAAGACCGCGAAGACGACGGCTTTCGGCGATCTGGAGCTCGCTCATGATTTTCTCGGACTTGGCTTTGCCATAACCAGGCAGAGTCTCGATAAGGGTGGAAACCTTCATACGACCGACAACGGGGTCGTCTTTCTGAGCAAGAACGTCTTTAACGGAGAGCTCGCCGCTCTTAAGCTGATCGCGAACCTCTGCACGCTTGATACGAGCAGCTTTGGCCTTTTCAAGGGCAGCCTTGCGCTCTTCAGCGCTAAGTTGAGGAATTGCCATGTAATGCTCCTTTAAAATCAATCTAGATGAATGACCGCTTGAAGAGCGGTGATTCGACTTGGTCAATTTAGCATAATCGCAATAGCGCTCTCCCGCTTTGTCGAAAATTTCAACACGCGCACACAAGAATCCCCGCTCAGACCTGCTGATACGGGGATTCTAGGTAAGATGCGCTTTTGTTTGTTTACAGTGCGTCGAGCTCTGCGGCGATGGCATCGAATGCAGCTGCAGGATCGTCGGCCTGGGTAATCGGGCGACCGATGACGATATGGGAAGCGCCTGCGGCAAACGCCTCGGCAGGAGTTGCGATACGGCTCTGATCGCCCTTATCGGAACCCTTGGGCCTAACGCCAGGGGTGACGATGTAGGCGTCGGGACCAAGGATCTTGCGAAGCATAGAGGCCTCCTGAGGGGATGCCACGACGCCGGAGATGCCGGACTCCTTCGCCACATTAGCAAGCAAGTCAACCTGCTCGGCGGCTGTACGCGAGATGCCCACCTGAGCAAGAGCCTCGTTGTCCATGCTGGTAAGAACGGTGATGCCAAGCGTGATGGTGTTCTCGCGGCCTTCAGACTGGCACACCTCGGCGACGCCCTCCTGGCCGGCCACCAACATCTGCTTGCCGCCAAGCGTGTGCATGGTGATCATATCCGCACCCTCGCGAGCAGCAGAAGCGGCTGCGCCGCGAATCTGGTGTGGGATATCGTGAAGCTTCAGATCCAAAAAGACATTGAATCCGAGCTTCTTCATTGCATGGATGATGGTAGGACCGCATGCGTAATACAGCGTCATACCGATTTTGAGCCACTTTGCGCGTCCTGAAAGTTGGTCTGCAAGGCGCATTGCCTGATCAGCGGGGCAGTCAAGTGCGACGATGATTCGATCGCGTGCGGGTACGTCGTTGAAAGAACCTAGCATTTCAATGCACCTCTCAGTTCGTTGATGTCCTTAACGCCATGGCGTTCGCAATAGTCGATGATACCGTTGATGACCTTAACGGTGCTTGCGGGATCCATGAAATTGGAAGTTCCAACAGCGACAGCAGTGGCTCCTGCCAAGATGAACTCGATGGCATCCTGACCATTGGTGATGCCGCCCATGCCAAGAATAGGAACGTCAACCGCACGGCTGGTTTCCCAGACACAGCGAAGGGCGACGGGTTTCACAGCCGGCCCGGAAAGACCGCCTATCACGCGCGCTAAAAGCGGGCGCTGCGATTCTGCGTCAATCGCCATGCCTGTCAGTGTGTTGATCATGGAGAGTGCATCGGCGCCTGCAGCAACTGACGCTTTGGCAATCTCGGTGATATCGGTGACGTTAGGTGTGAGCTTCACGATAAGCGGCTTTTTTGTTGCCGCACGGCATAAGCCTACAACATGCGAAACGCTATCCGTGTTGGTGCCCATGTTCAAGCCGCCTGCATCAACATTGGGGCAAGAGATGTTGACCTCATAAGCGCCAACGCTGTCAACATCTTCAAGAGCCTCGATGACGTCAACGTATTCCTGAAAGCTATGACCCGAGACATTGACGATGGTTGTGGCACCAACCTTGGCAAGCCAAGGAAGCTCGAATTCCTTCAAATGGGTAACGCCAGGGTTTTGAAGACCGATTGAGTTGAGCATGCCGCTCGGCGTTTCGGCGATGCGCGGAGAGGCGTTGCCCTCCCAGCCGTTCAGTGAGACGCCCTTCGTCGTAACCGCGCCAAGAGCGCTGACGTCAACGAAATCGGAGTACTCAAGACCTGCTGCAAACGTGCCCGAAGCAACCGTGACGGGATTCTTCATCTCAAGCCCGCCAAGGTTTACTGAAAGATTCACCTGCGTGTTCATGGGGATAGCAGCTGGTGCAAGTGGGCAAGCTTCAATCGTCATTACCAGATCACCTTCTTCGAATCGAAGATCGGGCCGTCTACGCAGGAGCGCTTCTTTCCTTCGGTGGTGTCGACAACGCAGGACAGGCATGCGCCTACGCCACATGCCATCTTTCGCTCAGTAGAAACCTCGCAGAATGCGCCGGCCTTTTGAGCAAGGTCTGCGACGATGTGCATAAGCGGATTCGGACCGCAGGTTGCAACATAGTCATACCCTTCGGCCAAGCGCTCCTCAACAAGTGAAGTGCAGAAGCCGGCTCGCCCAAAAGAGCCGTCGTCGGTAGCGACGAAGACGTGCTCTTCGCCAAGAAGCTGCTGATAGCGCTCCATGCAGACAAGGGCGTCCTTAGTGGCGGCGCCCAAAACAACATCGACTTGCTTTCCTGCTTCATGAAGCTGTTTGGCGAGCATGAAAACGGCAGGAGCGCCGGCTCCGCCACCGACGATCAGTGATTTAGCTGGCTGGAACCCAGCAGAGTCCTTTGAAGGAGCCCATGCGTTTCCAATGGGTCCGATAATTTCGATGTCGTTTGCAAGGCGATCGCCAGGTTGAAGCTGGGCAAGGTGGTCGGTTCCGTAACCGACCACCTGATAAAGAATGTCCATGACACCGGTCTCAGTGTCCCATGCATATACCGAGAACGGGCGGCGAAGCACATGGTCGGACATGCCTGGGATGCGCATATGAACGAACTGACCCGGAAGAATCGCCGAGCAGATCAGTGGGGACTCGACGCGCATGAGGTACAGGCGCGGCCCCACCATTTCATTGGAGAGCATCTTGGTTTGCTCGTTGGCCAATCCAGTCATCGGGTTCCTCCTATGCCCATTGGTCGAAGTCTTGCAAAGCGACGATGTTCAGACCCGTGGCGCGAACGACTTCCATCGCCTGAGCCAAAGCCTGGGCACCGGAAAGAGTCGTGGCATATGGCACGCCGTGGCAAACGGCAGCAAGGCGCAGCTCGTAGCCGTCGCCGCGTGTCTCATGACCAAACGGGGTGTTGATCATGAGGTCGATCTCACCGTTTGCGATCATGTCGAGAATGCTGCGGCCGGCATCGGGGTTGCTTTGGGTCTCGCGAACCTTAAGCACGCGCTCGCACGGAACGCCAGCTGCGGTAAGCGCGCGCTCGGTGCCGGACGTCGCTACGACCTTGAAGCCAAGGCGGCTAAAATCGCGTGCGATAGGCACGATGTTGCGCTTGTCGCGGTCGGCAACGCTAACAAAAACAGTGCCGATCTTAGGTAGATCGTAATCGATGGCCAGCTCGGTCTTGGCGTAAGCAGCCGGGAAGTTGTTGGCGATGCCCATAACCTCACCGGTGGACTTCATCTCAGGTCCAAGGACGACGTCGGAGCCTGGGAAGCGACCGAAGGGCATGACTGCTTCCTTGACGGAGTAGCGATCGAGGCGACGATCGTCGGCCGGAAGGTTCAAGTCAGCGATCTTCTCGCCCGCCATGATCCTTGCTGCTGCTTTTGCGAGAGCGACGCCGGTTGCCTTGGAGACGAACGGCACGGTGCGGCTTGCGCGCGGATTAGCTTCAATGACGTAGATGGTGGAATCCTTCACGCCGAACTGGATGTTCAGGAGGCCCTTGACGCCCAGACGCAGAGCGAGGTCGCGAGCAATGGCGCGAAGCCTCATGACAAGAGAGTCGGACAGGGCAAACGGCGGGATGCAGCAAGCGGAGTCACCGGAGTGGATGCCCGCTTCCTCAATGTGTTCCAAAACGCCGCCGATGTAAACCTGCTCGCCATCGGAAATGCAGTCGAGGTCGACCTCTACTGCGGCCTCGAGGAAACGGTCGAGGTATACGGGATGATCCGGAGAGATCTTTGCAGCCTCACCCATGTACTTCTCAAGTTGAGCGCCATCGTAAACGATGGCCATGCCGCGTCCGCCAAGAACATAGCTGGGGCGAACGAGCAACGGGAAGCCGATCTGGTCGGCAACGCGCACGGCTTCTTCGAACGTGGACGCCTCGCCGGAAGCCGGATACGTAATATGAAGCTCATCAAGAACCGCGGCAAAGCGGTCGCGGTCCTCGGCGAGGTCGATAGCCTCAGGTTGGGTGCCCAAGATGGGAACGCCTGCATCCTCAAGCGGCTTAGCCAGCTTAAGCGGGGTCTGACCGCCAAGCGTGACGATAACGCCATCAGGCTCCTCGACGTCGATGATGTCCATGACGTCTTCGTACGTGAGCGGTTCGAAGTACAGTTTGTCCGAGGTATCGTAGTCGGTAGACACGGTTTCAGGGTTGCAGTTGACCATGATGGTCTCATAACCCTCTTCAGCAAGAGCATAGCTTGCATGAACGCAGCAGTAGTCGAACTCGATGCCTTGGCCAATGCGATTGGGGCCGGCACCCAAGATCATGATGCGCTTCTTGTCACCGCGGGTGATCTCGGTTTCGGCGGCATCGTAGGTTTTGTAGTGATAAGCAGTCTTGCTGGGGAACTCGGCAGCGCAGGTGTCTACCGTCTTGAAAGACGGGATGACGCCAAGTTCTTTACGCTTTGCGCGAACGGCAAGCTCGTCAGAACCGCAGAGATGAGCGATCTCGATATCGGAGATGCCGTACGATTTTGCAACGCGCATGGTATCGGCATCAAGCGAATCGAACGGGATCTTGGAAAGCGCGGTCTGGACGGCAATCATATCGTGCATTCTGCCCACGAAGAAGCGATCGATTTTGGTAACAGCGCAGATCTCGTCAACAGTCCAGCCTGCGCGAAGAGCATCGGCAAGATAGTAGATACGATCAGCTGTGGGACGGGCAAGCAACGGCTCGAAGTCTTCCTTTGGGAGCTTTTGACCCTTGCCGTCGCCACCGAAACCACCTCGACCGTTCTCGAGGGAACGCATGGCCTTGCCGAGCGCTTCTTCGAAAGTGCGACCGATGGACATGATTTCACCGACGGCCTTCATGCGAGTGGAAAGCGTGTCGTCGGTGTCCTTGAACTTCTCGAATGCAAAGCGCGGAACCTTGACGACGCAGTAGTCGATGGAAGGCTCGAAGCAGGCAGGGGTTGCCTTGGTGATGTCGTTGACGATTTCGTCAAGAGTGTAGCCTACAGCAAGGCGAGCTGCCGCTTTGGCAATCGGGAAGCCGGTTGCCTTGGAAGCCAGGGCCGAGGAACGCGAAACACGAGGGTTCATCTCGATGACGACCATGCGGCCGTTCTCGGGGTTGATGGCGAACTGAACGTTCGAACCGCCGGTCTCAACGCCGATCTTCTCGAGAATGGCCAAAGATGCCACGCGCATGCGCTGATATTCAACGTCGGATAGCGTCTGAGCAGGCGCGACGGTGATGGAGTCGCCAGTGTGAACGCCCATGGGGTCGAAGTTCTCGATAGAGCAAACGATGATGCCATTGCCGGCCTTATCGCGCATGACCTCCATTTCGAACTCTTTCCAGCCCTCGATGCTCTCTTCGACGAGAACCTCGCTAGCTGGGGACAGCTCGATGCCCTGGGAAACGATAAGCTTAAGCTCCTCTTCAGTGTGGGCGATGCCGCCGCCTGCACCGCCCAGGGTGAAGGAGGGACGCAGGACGACCGGGTAGCCAAGCTCGGCGACGATGCCAAGAGCATCTTCGACGGAGTATGCGTAACCGCTGCGAGCGGTTTCAATGCCAAGCTCTTCCATGCAGTCGTTGAAGAGCTTACGGTCTTCACCGCGCTGAATCGCAGCAAGGTCGCAACCGATCATCTCGACATCGTACTTTTCAAGAATGCCAGCTTCAGCAAGCTCGACAGCAGTATTCAGACCGGTTTGGCCGCCAAGAGTCGGAAGCAGCGCATCAGGGCGCTCCTTCTCGATGATCTTCTCGACGAACTCACGCGTGATGGGTTCGACGTAGGTACGGTCAGCCAAACCGGGGTCGGTCATGATGGTTGCTGGGTTCGAGTTAACCAGAATGACGCGATAGCCCTCTTCGCGAAGGACCTTGCATGCCTGCGCGCCGGAATAGTCGAACTCGCAAGCCTGACCGATGACGATAGGACCCGAGCCAATGACGAGAATGGATTCGATGTCGGTGCGCTTAGGCATTCTGAACCTCCTTGGTGCTGGCAGAATGCTCTTCTGCTTCATCATTCGTTGCAGTTTGATCAAACGTCCAACCGTCAAGACGATCCTTGGCGATATCGATGTCCAGGTATGCCTGATCGCCGTCCATCAAACGCGTGAACGCCGTGAACAGGTAATGGGCATCGGTGGGACCAGGGTTTGCTTCAGGGTGGTACTGAACGGAGAACGCAGGGATATCGAGCAGTGCGATGCCCTCAGCGGTGCCGTCGTTGAGGTTGACATGGGTGAGACGGATGCGGCCGTAGCGATCGTTCTTGACCACAGGAGCAATCTTCTTTTCGACCCAATAGCGAAGGTCGGTATGATGTTCGGTCTCGCCACCCGACTCTTCGGGAATGAGCTGACCCAAGGAATCGAAATCGAGATTGAAACCATGATTTTGCGCGGTGATCTCAACGCGACCGGTAAGAAGGTTCTCAACCGGATGGTTGCCGCCGCGATGACCGAACTTGAGCTTGGAGATATTTGCTCCGCAAGCCTTGGAGATCATCTGGTGACCAAGGCAAATGCCGAATACGGGAACCTTGCCCAGAAGATTCTGCACTTGGTTATAGGTCTCTTCGACGGCTTCGGGGTCGCCGGGGCCGTTAGACAGGAAGACTCCGTCAGGATTCATCGCAAGAACCTCTTCGGCGGAGGTGTTCCAAGGCACAACCGTAAGGTTGCAACCAACGCGAACCAAGCCTTCGAGGATGGACTGCTTTGCGCCGCAATCGTAGGCAACAACGTTGTAACGAACTTCGGGGGCTTCGGTAAGCGCGAAAGCCTTGGACTTGGGAAGCTCATCGACGCTCATCTTGAAGGGCGCAGGGCATGAAACGGTTTCGACAAGGTTCACGCCGACAATGGACTGGCTGTCCTTTGCCTTTTGAACCAAACGTGCGTCGTCAGCATCCTCAGTTGAGATAACGGCTTTCATGGCGCCGTTATCGCGCACATGGCGGACCAGAGCGCGAGTGTCGATATCTTCGATGGCAACGATGCCGTGCTCCTCAAGGAACTCGGGGAGCGTTTTGGTGGAGCGCCAGTTCGAGGGAACCGTGCACATATCGCGAACGACCAAGCCGCGCAGCGCGGGTTTTGCCGACTGGGCATCCTGGTCGTTCACGCCATAATTGCCGATTTGCGGGTACGTCATGGTGATGATCTGGCCGGCGTACGAAGGGTCGGTGATTACCTCGAGATAACCCTCCAACGAGGTGTTGAAGCAGATCTCGCCGAATGCCTCGCCCTTGGCGCCGCAAGCGGTACCGTGGAAGACAGTTCCGTCTTCGAGAGCCACGGCCGCTGGCACTGCCTGAGGTTTGGACGTGTTCTGGAACAGCGTCTGAGAAAGTTCGCTCACTGGTTCCTCACTTCCTTAATCCTGATTGAACGCGTAGTCGCGAAATTGAATATCTTGATGGCCGTCCGTAACCGAACCGTCGATCATAGTGGGAATGCCGCCAACGTACACATCGGTGGCGCGACCCCTGAAAGTACGGCTGATAAAACCGCTGTTGTTTGCCTTCGATTCGAAATCGTCGGCAACGACGGTCCACTGCTTTTCAGGGTCGATGATGGTGAGGTCGGCGGAAGAACCTTCCTCGATCTTAACCGAAGGGATGCCAAGCAACGTGCGCGGATTGACGCACATAAGCTCGACAAGACGCTCCCAGGTGATGATACCCGGATTCACCAAGCCATCGACGACTGAAGCAAGCGAAGTCTCAAGGCCCGTCATGCCGAAAGGCGCGAGCTCGAATTCACGATCCTTCTCGTGATCGGCATGCGGCGCATGATCGGTGACGATGCAGTCGACGGTGCCGTCGAGGATGGCGTCAACCAAAGCTTGCGAATCCTCTTTGGTGCGCAACGGCGGATTCACCTTGAGGGAAGTTTCGTATGCCTCGGTGATGTCATCTTCGGTAAGGAACAAGTGATGAGGCGTGACCTCGCAGGTAACCTTGACGCCATCGGCCTTGGCGCGGCGGACGATCTCTATGCCATGTGCCGTAGTAAGATGCTGGATGTGAATCGGGCAACCCGTGAGCCGGCTGATCTCGATGTCGCGATGGATTTGGATTTCCTCACCGGCACCTGGCCAACCCTGAATGGCAAGACGGGTTGAGGCAACGCCTTCGTTGACCTGGCCTTTATCTACCAAGCCCTCGTCTTGGCAATGGCTCATGACGATCTTTCCGAACTGTACGGCGTAGTCCATGACGCGGCGCATCATACCGGAATCTTGAACGCCTCGACCGTCATCGGTGAAGGCCACGCAACCATGGGCAACCATATCGCCCATCTCGGCCAAAGCCTCGCCTTTCAGGCCTTTGGTGCAGGCGCCGGACACATGCACGCGGCATTTGCCAAGGTCTCGTGCTCGCGACCTGATGTATTCGACTACCATTGCGTTGTCGGTGACAGGATCGGTGTTCGGCATGCAGCAAACATCGGTGAAGCCGCCATGCGCTGCAGCGCGAGAGCCTGTCTCGATGTCTTCTTTATATTCAAGGCCGGGATCGCGGAAGTGAACATGAATGTCAACCAAACCAGGGAGGCAGACCTTACCACCCAGATCGCGGACTTCGTCGTTTGCCTGAGAAGGAAGGTCCTTCCCCACTTTCGCGATGCGTCCGTCCTCGATCAGAATGTCACACGCCTCGTGTAGCGAAACCTGAGGATCGATCGCAAGAACGTTTTTAAGCAGTAAGGCCATCGTCGCTCCCTCCAAGTAGCAGATACAAAGAAGCCATACGAACCAAGATGCCCGAATACACTTGATCGGTGATGACGGAGAAGTTGGGGTGGTCAACCATGAAACTGTCAAGCTCAACACCGCGATTGACGGGACCGGGATGACAGACCATGGCATCGGGCTTCAAAAGGCGCGAACGCTTCTCGTTAAGGCCGTACAGCATGCTGTACTCACGCAAGCTGGGGTACGGCGCGTCCTCAAGACGTTCGGTTTGAATGCGCAGCATGTAGACAACGTCAAGCTCTGGAAGAGCACCCTCGAGATCGGTGGTCACCTCATCGGCGCCGAGAACATCAGGTCGTGCAGGAAGAAGCGTCTGCGGGGCGATGAGCGTGACCGAGCAGCCCATCTTCTTCAGTGCGGGAACGAGCGAGCCGCATACGCGGGAATGCGAGATGTCGCCGATGATGCCAACTTTAAGGCCCTCGAAAGCGCCTTTCCTTTTCCAGATGGTGTAAAGATCTAGCAGCGCCTGGGTGGGATGCTGATGCTTGCCGTCGCCCGCATCGATTACGGGAACGCCGGAAACATCGGCGATTTTACGGGGTGCACCTGCATGTTTGTCGCGCACAACAATGAGGTCGATCTTGTAAGAGCACAGCGTCTTGACGGTGTCGACCAAGCTTTCGCCTTTAACGGTAGAGTTATTGGAACCACCGAAGTTCAGCGTATCGCAGCTCATGCGCTTCTCGGCCATCTCAAAAGAAGAACGGGTGCGCGTCGAGGGCTCGTTGAACATGTTGACGACCGTGTAGCCCTTAAGCGTTGGCACCTTCTTGATGCGACGCTCGTTGACCTCACGAAAACGATCAGCGGTATGCAGGATCGTCATGATGTCTTCTGCGGAATAGTCGTGCAAATCAAGCATGAGCTTGTGGTTGAATACCATGGTCACTCGCCTCCCAACGGGGCTGATCCGATACGTTCGCCAGGTTCGACAGAGAGAATCTCCACTTCGGTTCGTCCGTCAACTTCTTCCAAAAACAAGCGCACGTTCTCAGTGGAAGCCGAAGGGACGTTCTTTCCGACGAAATCAGCGCGAATGGGAAGTTCGCGATGACCGCGATCAATGAGAACAGCAAGCTGGACGGCTTGGGGACGACCGATATCCATAAGAGCGTCGAGAGCGCTGCGGATCGTGCGACCGGTGAACAGCACATCGTCAACCAGAACGACGTCAAGGCCGTCGATGTCGAAATCGATTTGCGTTGAAAGAACTTCAGGGGAAAGATGGGTTGCAAAATCGTCGCGATAAAAGCTGATGTCAAGCCTTCCGAGGGGAATCCGAACGCCCTCGATCTCGAAGATCTTATCTGCGAGACGTTTCGCAAGAAGATCACCGCGCGTGACGATTCCAACCAACGCGAGGTTCTGAGCGCCGTGATTGCGCTCAAGAATTTGATGGGCTATGCGAGTGACAGCCCTTTCGATGTCGTCTGCATCCATGCAGACATTCTTGATTGTCTGACCGTCTTCTGCCATACACACCACTCCTTGGTTACGTGCACGAACAGAAAGACACCGCTACCCTGCCAGACATAAAAAATGCCTTCGCAGGGCAAAGGCTTATATAACAGGTGGCGTGATATTGCCACGCTGCATTGCCTTGCCGGTCTCTCTGTACCGTCTTAAAGGACGTATATAAATATACGAGTAGATAACCTTGAATGCAATTGCGAATCAGGCTTCGTAACAGAATAGAAGCGCTGCCGGTTTGAAGCGGAATCCCCCAATGAACGATCAGATGTCGTGACAGGATCTGATCTGCTATTGTTCTCCGACGACGGGTAATGATCCTAGCAAGGAGAAGCATGAGCCAGAACAAGTCGACATCATTCATAGGGAAGCTTATGCGCTTGTTCTCAATCGCACTGCTTGCTCTTTTGCCAATCATGCTAATTAGCTGCTCGCATGGCGTTTCCATTTATCACAGCGAAGAGCACGAAACCTCAGCAAGCATTCAAATCAGCAGCATTGCGATTCAGGAAGACGGGCACTACACCAGCAAGGATGAAGTCGCAGCGTATATTAACGAGTACGGTCACCTCCCATCCAACTTCATATCTAAGACGAAAGCGCGAGATGCTGGATGGGATGCGCAAGATGGAAATTTACAAGATGTTTGCCCTGGTAAAAGCATTAGCGGAAGTCGATTCCACAACGATGACGGCCTGTTGCCCGACAAAGATGGGCGCATTTGGACCGAATGCGACATCGACTATCACGGTGGACATCGAGGTGCGAAACGCATCGTCTTCTCAAACGATGGCTTGATTTATTACACTCAAGACCACTACCGCACTTTTGAAAGGCTGTATTGATGATCATCGGCAACAATCCGTGCAATGAGCATGATTACGGGACGTGCGTTTCCCATGGTGCGTCGCTTGCGGTTTTGAAAGGAGCGGACCTCGACACGATAGAGGAAATGCACCAGTCGCTCTCGAATCAACTGAATTTCCCGTCGTATTATGGAGGGAATCTCTCAGCACTTGCCGATGAGCTCTCCTCTATAACGCATCCCGTTAGAGTCAGGCTCGAAATCGATAGTCGCCATATTGGGCTTGATCACGTAGAGCGATTTGCGGCAGTATGTTGCCGTGAAGCCGTTTCGAATAAGTACCTGACTATCGCGATTGAGCACTGGTAGCTTAAAGGAAATGATTCAACAAGGCTGCATCCATGCCGAAGACGATTGCGATTGAACCAAAAAGGCGCTCCGCAATGGAGCGCCTTTTTCGATAGTTAAAGCAACCGTTCAAACGGAGCAATTAGAGCGATGCGCCCAGATCGACAGCCTTAAGGTTCGCATCAATCATGTTAGCCTTACGCGCAGGCACGACTTTGCGAATAGCTGCCTCGAGGGTCTCCTTGTCGCAAAATGCGGTTTCCTTGAACAGCTTGCCGATCATGACGATGTTTCCAAGACCTTTGATCCCCTGCTCTTCGGCAATGCTGGTTGCAGGAATAGCAAAGACATTCACGTCTTCACGGCTCGGAAGCCTGTTGACCAAAGACGAATCGACGAAGATCGAACCACCGGGAACAACCGCGTCTTCGAACTTATCAAGCGACGGCTGGTTCATGGCAACCAAGACATTCGGATCGAGGATCAGCGGAGAGCCAATGGGCTCATCCGACAAGGTAACGCTGCAGTTGGCAGTGCCGCCGCGCATCTCAGGACCGTAGGAAGGCAGCCAAGAGAGCTCGCGGTTGTCAAGCAAACCGACATAAGCGATAACTTTACCGGCGAAGAGGATGCCCTGACCGCCGAAACCCGCAAGTACGAATTTCATTTCGTTGGACATGCTACTCACCGTCTTTCTTGCATGCGATCGGGCAATCTGCAGCACGTGCCCCAGCGGCTTCGCGGGCGTTTGCGTAACCATCGGCTACAACGTCGCGATAGACGCCCAGCGGATAATACGGAAGCATGTTCTCGCGCATCCACTCGAAAGCCTTTTGCGGAGTCATGCCCCAGTTGGTCGGGCACGTGGAAACAACTTCGATGAGCGAATAGCCCACGCCGTCGACCTGGTTCTGGAAGGCCTTCTTGATGGCGCGTTTGGCGTTGCGCACGTTCTTCGAGGAGTCCACGCAGACACGCTCGAGATATGCCGGGCCGTCAAGAGAGCTCAGTAACTCGCATACGCGAACCGGATAGCCTGCGGTATTGACGTCGCGACCATAGGGCGAAGTTTGCGTGACCTGGTTGGGAAGGCTTGTCGGAGCCATCTGGCCGCCGGTCATGCCGTAGATGGCGTTATTGATGAAGATAACGGTGATATTCTCGCCGCGCGTAGCCGCGTGAATGGTTTCAGCCATTCCGATGCTGGCAAGGTCGCCGTCGCCCTGATAAGCGAAAACGATATTGTCGGGATTAACGCGTTTGACACCCGTTGCAACCGCCGGTGCACGACCGTGAGCGGCTTCAACCATGTCACAACCGAAGAAATCGTATGCCATGACAGAGCAACCGACGGGCGCGATTCCAATCGTGGAACCCTCGATGTCAAGCTCGTCGATGCTTTCGGCAACCAGGCGCATAACGATACCGTGAGTGCAGCCAGGGCAGAAATTGGTCACGACGGGCAGCAGGGAATGCGGGCGCTGGAAAACGATGTTGCCGGTTTCATTCGCCATGTTACTCACCCGTCCTTTCATTGATCTCTTCAATCTTTGCCAAAACCTCAATCGGCGTGGGGATTACACCACCGGTGCGGCCATAGAATTCAACTGGAGCTTCCCCGTTCACAGCCAAACGAATGTCTTCGACCATCTGACCCATGTTCATCTCAACCGAGAGGTAGGTCTTAGCCGTAGGCAGCGTTGCGCGAATGGCGTCGACCGGGAACGGCCACAACGTGATAGGACGGACAAGGCCGGCTTTGATTCCCTTTTCGCGGGCAGTCCTAACAGCGCTGCGTGCGATTCGCGCCGAAGCACCGAAAGCGACGAGAACGATCTCGGCGTCGTCGCACATGAACGTCTCGGCGCGCTGCTCGGTTTCCTTGATAGTCTTGTAGCGTTCAAAACGCTCGAAATTCAGACGCTCAAGCTCCTCCGCCGTAAGGTACAGCGAATTCGCCACGTTGTGAGGACGAGCGTTCTTGTGGCCGGTGGTTGCCCAGGGCTTCTCAGGAAGCGACTCGATGCGCTCGGGAAGAACAACGGGTTCCATCATCTGACCAAGCATGCCGTCAGCAAGGATCATTGCAGGCATGCGGTACTTGTCTGCTGCGTCAAACGCATAATAAACGAGATCAGCCATTTCCTGAACAGTGGAAGGCGCGAACACTAGCAGCTGGAAGTCACCATGACCAAGCGCCTTGGTTGCCTGCCAGTAGTCGGACTGGGAAGGCTGAATGGAGCCAAGACCTGGGCCGCCACGCTCAACGTTGATGATGACCCCGGGAAGATCGGCGCCTGCCATATATGAAATGCCTTCGCTCTTCAACGAGATTCCCGGAGAGGAAGACGAGGTCATTACGCGGGCGCCTGCGGCAGATGCGCCGTAAACCATGTTGATGGCCGCAACTTCGCTTTCAGCCTGCAGGTACGTGCCGCCCTCTTTGGGCATGCGCTTTGCCATGTATGCAGCAAGCTCGGTTTGCGGGGTGATGGGGTAACCGAAGAAGAACTTGCATCCTGCGCGAATGGCGCTTTCCGCAAGAGCCTCGTTGCCCTTCATCAAGACTTTTTCGGACATGTGAATCACCTCTCGACCGTGATTGCAACATCGGGGCACATCAATGCGCATGAAACGCAGCCGACGCATTTCGACTGATCGATGCAATGCGCGGGATGGTAACCCTTGTCGGTGATCCGTTCATTGTCGAGCTCAACGATGCCCAACGGACAAGCATCGACGCAAAGACCGCAGCCTTTGCAGAAGAACTCATCGACGATCATTCTCGCCATAGATCCCCCTCTTCTATCTAAGAAACCCTATTCCCAGGGGTTCTTCACGTAAATACTGACCGGATAAACGAAATCGCGGGAAGGAACATCCGGCCCTGATCCTTCTTTCGTATGTTCGATTCTATCGTCAAGCGCACGTTGAAAGTCGGAAGCAAACTCGCGCTTTACCGTTTTACATGCAAGCGGTAGCTGAGTGATTTGCGAAACCTGAGAGGCTAAATCAAACGCATCGCACAGCAGGTCAATCGAAGTTTCATCTTTGAGATGCGCGCTGTCGACGATGGCGGTTGCTTTCAAGCCACATGCGTTTTGAATTTGCGAGAGCATTTCGACCGCCTCAGAAGCTTGCTGAGTGTCAAAACGACAGGCGTTCACCAAGTAAAGCATCGCATAGTCACCAAGCTTCACAACTTCGGAAAACCTGCCTAAAGCAGTTGCACCCACATCGTCGCCGCCAGCGTCGATGAGCACCACACGACCTTCGTCGACCTTCTGCCATGCATCTTGCACGGCAGAAGTGATCGATCCCCGAAGACTTGGCACATCCAGACTCGAACCAGCCTCAGCGAAAACCGGCGCGATCAAAGTTATGCCATGGGCTTCGAGAAGCTTTCGCTGTTCGGAGGCTCGAAAATAGGGATTCACGATATCGAGGTCGATTAGGGTCACGTGCTTGCCAATGTCGGCAAGGTCGCAAGCCAGATTGACGCTGAAGTTGGTTTTCCCTACTCCGTAATGCCCGCAGATCACGGTTACCTGCGCGATCGAGTCGCGCAGGCTTTGAACGAGCGAACCCATTAGACCAAACCGTCGATGCCCTTCTTGGCATCGTTCTCACGAATGGCGACTCGACGGATCTTGCCGTTGACAGTTTTGGGAAGTTCTTCGACATACTCGATGATGCGCGGGTACTTGTACGGAGCGGTTTTGTGCTTAACCCAGGTTTGAAGCTCTTTCGTAAGCATCTCGGAGCCATGAATGCCGTCTTGCAACACGATGGTAGCTTTGACGGCTTTGCCACGGACTGGGTCGGGAACACCAGTAACGGCGCACTCGCGAACAGCCTCATGCTCAAGCAAGACGCTTTCGATTTCGAATGGCCCGATACGATAGCCGCTCGACTTGATGACGTCGTCATTTCGACCGACATACCAGAAGTAACCATCCTCATCGACCCAAGCGGTGTCGCCGGTATGGTACCAACCGTCATGCATCGCAGCTGCGGTACGCTCTTCGTTTCGGTAGTAACACATCATGATGCCTGCAGGCCGAGGATCGATCTTGATGCAGATCTCACCCGTCTCGCCGGTATTGCAGCGAGAACCGTCGGCACGCTGGATCTCGACCTCGTAAAGCGGCGAAGGCTTGCCCATCGAGCCGGAACGCGGAGTTGAATTAACCAGATTGGCTACGGTCAAGGGCGTTTCGGTCTGTCCGAAGCCCTCATAAATAACCAGGCCGGTGTGCTCCTTCCAGTAATCGAAGATGTCGGGATTCAATGCTTCTCCGGCAGTAGTGGAGTACTTAAGCGTGGAAAGGTCGTACTTCTCGACGCCCTCCTGCATGAACAGACGATACATGGTGGGCGGGCAGCAAAGCGTGGTGATGCTATATTGGCTGATAAGCGACAATAGCTCGCCCGCATGGAAACGATCGTAATCGTACGTGAAAACACATGCCTCCATGAGCCATTGGCCATAGAACTTGCCCCAGACAGCCTTGCCCCAGCCGGTGTCGGCAATAGTGAAATGCAAACCTTCGGGATCGACGTTATGCCAGTGTTTTGCGGTAACCAAATGGGCGACTGCGTAGGTGGAATTGTGCAAAACCATCTTTGGGTTGCCCGAAGTGCCGCTGGAGAAATACATGAGCATAGGGTCGGCAGCAAGTGTGTTCACGTGTTCGAATTCATCCGACGCATGACGGACGCCGGTGTTGAAGTCATGCCAGCCCTCGCGCTGAACAGCGGCAGCGCAAATGCCCTGTTCGCCAGAAAGAACCGGGCCAACAAGCCCGCCTTCCGGAAGGATCCAGTTGCCATTTTCGTCTTGAGGGCTCAAACCACCGCCAGCGCCGTTCACCAGGAAGAGATTCTCAACGGTCGGGCATTCTGCAACGACGTTGTCAACGATCTGGGCGATGTCGCCTACCGTGGTGCAAACAACTGCTTTGATGGATGCGCCGTTCAGGCGATAAACAAGGTCGTGCTCCTTCAACATAAACGTCGCAGGAACCATGACCGCGCCAAGTTTGGCCAAGGCAGTAGCCACAAACCAGAACTGATAGTGACGGCGAAGGATGACCATAACGTAATCGCCCTTGCCAATGCCATGTTCTGCAAAGTAATTAGCGGTTTTGTCGGACCACTTCTTCATATCCGCGAAAGTGAAGAGGTGCTCTTCGCCTTCGGGATTGCGCCATACCATAGCACGACGGTCGGGATCGTTTACCGCGATGTCATCAACGACGTCGTACCCGAAATTGAAGTCTTCCGGGATGTTTACTTTGAAGTCGCTAAGCACGCCTTTACTATCGTATGCCTCTTCGACATACCTTTTATGCAGGTTTCTCATATCGTCTTCCTTACTGAAGGTATCGGATTATCTAGTGTCGTAAGGCGACTGCGCCGCAGGCACGCTGCTGCTTGGGGATTACCCAAGAGTCGATTGCGCAGCGCCTAGATAATCTGACGACCGTCCGGGTACATGACGATTGCAACGAATACGCACGGCTCGCCGCCAATAGCGATCATTCCATGAGCACGAGCGGAATCGTATAGAAGAGTGTCGCCAGGCCCAAGTTCCTCGATATGGTTATCATAAGCGAAACGCATGCGACCCGAAATGATATAGTCGAACTCCTGTCCCTTATGGAAGGACTGATGGATAGGCTTGTCCTGCTCCTCTTCAATGTAGGGAGCCGTAACGACGAATGGTTCACAGAGTTTGTTATTAAGGTAAGGTGCCTTATGGAGGTACTCGAACCCTTCGCGTCTTTTAACAGAAAGACCCTCGCCTGCTCGAACAAGGGAGTAGCCCGTTAGATGCGGGGTTTCGCCGCTGAGCAGCTCTATGGGGTCGACGCCGAGTTTTGCAGCGCATTTGTATAGGAACGTGAACGAGAGATCACTTTCGCCTGATTCCTGAGCCGCATACTCCTCGATGGTTCGGCCGGTAGCGTCGGCCATCTCCTGCAAGGTTAGGTCCATGTCCTCACGCAGCGACTTAATGCGATTGGCTACTTCTTTGTAATCTGGCTCCATTGAAGTCTCCTAAAATAAGAACCCCACCTCTGAATATTAGTTAAACATAGCAGAGGAGGGGTTGATCATCATTTCACTTTGATGAATTTTGCAGCAAAATGCGCATCGGGCGAACCGACGGTCAGCTGCGATGAGAAGCACGGCTTGCCATCGATGGGCGCAAGGCGGAAATCCCTGCCCTCTTCCGTCTCCTCAAGGAAGCGTTTTACTACACCATAGTTCTCGGCATAGGCGACGGTGCACGTGGCGTAAACCAACTGGCCGCCCATCTCAACATGGGATGCGGCGCTACGAAGCATCGCGAGTCCGGTGTCGGCGAGCTCTTGGATATGAGCAGGCTTAACGCGCCAACGGATCTCGGGGTGGCGCCTAAGAGTGCCAAGACCCGAACACGGGGCGTCGATGAACACGGTTTGATAAGTCTCATAAGGCAGAACCGTGTCAAGCCTGGTTGCATTGCCGCAAACCGCTTGCTTCAACTGCACATCGTAATCGGCTGCGCGCTTCTCGAGCAGTTTTACCTTGAACTCGTGAAGATCAAGCGAGGTGAGCTCAACCTGATGACCCATGATTCGTTGAGCATCGCTCTGGATAAGGACCGTCTTCGTACCACGGCCAGCGCCAACTTCAAGAACAGTTGAGGGCGTGGCGTTATCGAACAAAGCGCCTGCGACCGCCTGAGCTGCAGCATCGCTGACGAGGATCTTTCCTTCGTCGAACAAAGTACGGACGTTTTCGTCAGCGATGGCACGCGGGTCGGACACATGATAGCAACCGACGATTTCCTTCTCATCGATGAGTGCCGGACGAAGCGTGGCGCCTGCAGCCTCGAACACGCGGGCTACATCGGCGTCAGTCGTCTTAAGCGAATTCACAGAAATGAACAGCGGAGCAGGGTCGTTCGAAGCGCGCATGAACATAGCCGCTTCCTTCGCGCCAAGATCCTCAACCAACTTGCGAGCAAGCCATACGGGGAAGGCATATACGCGAGCAAGCGCTTCGATGTCGTGGTTCGGATCACCGAAGGGAAACGAATCCTTCATCTCGAGAATGCGGTGAAGGATGGCATTGCCCAGGCCAGAAGCACTGGGGGAAACCGCACGAACGAGTTCGACGCCCTGGTCGAGAGCAGCATGCGGGGTTTTGCCCAGGAAGATGATCTCATACGTGGAGATACGCAGCGCGTCGCGAACATCGTCGAAGGCATCGGTGGGCTTGCGCATGCCGCGGTTGATGATCTCGTCAAGAGTGCCGCTGGTGCTGACAACGCCAAGAACGAGCAACGTAGCGAATGCGCGATCGGCTTGAGACATCCCAGAGGTATCGATGCGGCTTTCGATGAGGTCGTGAGCATAGGCGTTGCGCTTACGGACAGCACGGGTCACATCAAGAGCGGCAAGACGTGCCGGGCTAGCCTCGTTTTTATAGAAGCGCTTCTCCATAGGCAGGGTCTCATCATCGAGCTTCTCGCGCTCACGACGGACTTCCTCGTCCCTCATGCGCTCTTCATCCTGAGCGATCTCGCGAAGTTCGCGGGTTTTCCTGCCCGGAGCGATATTGGAGCGCTCTCCCCTCTTCGGGTCAAGCTCACCCCTATAAGGAGCAGCATCGGTGCCCATAATGGCGGCTACCTTCTGCTGATCGAACGCTTTCTTGTTCTTGTAAACGCGCTTGGCCTTGTTGTCCTGAGGCTTGAAAGCGGGCTTACCATTACCGCGCGGGCCGGAGGAACGGGGCTTGTCGCCGAACTTGGCATCGCGATCGGACTTGCTGAAATCGCGACCGTTACCGCCCTTGCCTTTACGGTCGAATTTATCGTCACGCTTATGATCGAATCTATCATTGCGCTTGCGGTCGTTGAACTTGTCGTCGCGCCTGCCTTCGAATTTGCCGTCGCGTTTACCGCCGAACTTGTCGTCACGCTTCTTGCCGTCGAATTTTCCGCCGCGCCTATCGTCGCGCTCGTAAGGCTTCTTGTAACCTTTCTTGAAGTCGGAACCGCCGCGATGATCATCGCGGCGATCACGTGACTCACCATCACGCTTTCCATAAGGACGGCCCTTGGAATCGCCATGGCCCTTGTAGCCGCCGGACTTACCGGAGCCACCTTTGTAGCCGCCTTTGCCTGCGCCACCCTTGTAGCCGTCAGGTTTGCCACCTCCATGGCCGCGATTGGACGAGTATCCGCCGCTCTTCTTGCCGTCGTAATTGCTCTTTGGCTGATCAGCCATTACATAGCCCCCCAAGTCATGATTTTGTTCTTAGCACCTTGAATCCCTGCGCAGAACGACAGGGCATCCATTTCTTTCTTTCCCTCAGGTTTGAGCACGGTAACCCGAACCGCGCCGGTACCGGTCATGAGGAACAGCTTCTTTGTCCTGAATACGGCCCGACCAGACTGAAGACCCTCGAAATACTGTGCGTCTTCGACAGAAGCAATCTCGCACGCCAAAACAGTCACCTTACGACCTTCAATGACTGCATGAGAAGGATGGGCATCGCTTGAAGCGCGTACCTTCCTGCATATGGTTTCGGCATCGTCAGAAGGATCGAGATAAAGCTCGTGTTTGTCGATTTTTGCAGCGTAATTAGAGAGCGCATCATCCTGAACGCTCCATTTGGCGGTACCTGCCTCGATTTGGTCGAGTGCAAAAACCAATGCTTCTGCTCCGACTTCGGCAAGATCGCGCGAGAGTTCCGCATGATACTTCTCACCGACCGAGACGACACGCTGCACGCAATAGGGACCGGTGTCAAGACCGGCTTCCATTTGCATAATGCTTACGCCCGTTTCAACATCGCCCTCAAGGATGCAGCGTTCTATAGGAGCAGCGCCGCGCCAACGCGGAAGAAGCGAAGCATGAACGTTGATGCTTCCGAAACGCGGGAATCCCAAAACCTCTTCGGGCAAAAGCGCACCATAAGCCACAACGCAGATAGCATCAGGATTGAGCTCTTTGATTCGCTCGAAAGCAGAACCGTCCTTGAAAGACTTGAACTCGTTGACGGGAAACCCGTGCTCGAGCGCGACTGCTTTAACTGGAGACGGGAGAAGTTTCTTTCCACGGCCCGATACGGAATCGGGACGAGTGAAAACACCGAGAACCTCGTGTTTTGAATCCGCCAATACCGACAACACGTTTGCTGCGATATCAGGCGTGCCCATGAACAGGATCTTCATCGAAGCCGCCTAGATGGACGTATCGCCGGGTTTAGCACCAGCGGCAATTGCGTTCTCGTACTCGGTAACAGCAGCGATGCGATCGGTCGGCGAGCAGCTCTCGAACAGCGTCTTGCCGTTCAGATGGTCGATCTCATGCTGTAGGCACCTGCCAAGCAGACCATCGCTTTCGATCTCCCACAACTCGCCCTCAAGATCGAGATAGCGAACGCGAACCCAAGGTTGACGCGTAATAGGAACGGTGATTCCAGGAATAGAAAGACAACCTTCGCCATCGGTGATGGGTTCGCCTTTGATTTCTACGATTTCCGGATTGAGAAGAACGATGGGATCGCGCGTTTCTTCGTCCCAGTCGCAATCAACGACGATAATGCGCTTAAGCACGCCAACCTGAGGAGCGGCAAGGCCGACGCCGTTGTTCTTGTACATGATGTTGGCCATCTGCTTGGAAAGACGCTTAAGGGTCTTGTCCTTTTTAGGGTCGCACGGCTCGCAAACCTGATTGAGCAGCGGATCCGGCGACTGCACGATCTTGATCACGCTAATATCCCATCTATAGTCGAGAACATCTCGAATTTATCAAATATCGCCCGTTGAAGGCCAGAAAATTATAACCCCATAACGGTTGCCCGCCCCACAAGGCAATCGCACTTCATGAAAGGCTGATAACAGCTTATTCGTAAAACACGGGAGCCTTATGTGCACGCTTCTTGTCAGTCAATGTTTTCTGCATGCTGACGATGCTTTGGAACAGGATTTCCCGCTCTTCGGCGTCAAGACCGTCATTAGCAGACAAGGTCATGCGCAATTGGCTGATGGAATCCTCCATATCACCGATTGAAAGCTCTTCAACGAGATACGTCGCCATCGTCTCTTCGTCATCGGAAGCACTGCGCGATGTGGTTAGAATGCGCGAAGCCAAAGGAATATCGGTGGAGATGCGCGAGACAAGCTCGGCGGGGGTGATGGCGGGGTTTGCCGCAAGCGCATCAAGCAAGGCAGAAGCCAAACGAGAGTGAATGTCCTCGTGCCATTGCGTCTGAGCAAGCGAATCGGCATGAGCGAGGGCAAGAAGCGGGTTTTGAGCGCATAACCCTAGCAACTCTCCCTCGAACCGACGGCGATTCACCTCGGCAGAAGACAAGCTTGGATGAGTGGGGGCCTTGGGAGTGACCTGCTGCGAGGGAAGTGAGCCACGCAACCCTCTTTGGGGAGCGTCATCCTCATCGAACCTGCGCGGCGCTTTAAGCTGTGAAAGTCGGGTGAGGACATCATCTTCCCTCGCTCGGACGCGACCGGCGATTTGAACAGCGTAATCCTTTGCCAACAGGGAGTTCTTGATAGGCGCAAGGATGGAAAGCGCGTCAGTAAGCGCTGCGGTTCGTCCCTCCGCTGAAGACAAATCGTGCTTTGCAAGGCGGCGCTCGATGCCATATTCAATAAGAGGCTTGGCGTCATTCACGAGCTGACGGAGATCGTCGGCGGAATGAGAAGCCATATATTCGGCTGGGTCTTGATTGTCGGGAAGCGTGACAGCGCATAGCTCGATTTTGCTTCGACCGGCTTCGGGGGTCATGCTTTCGTCTATGAACTGCAACGCCCTATCTGCTGCCTTTTGACCTGCGGCATCTCCGTCGAACAGGTAAACGATCTTGTGCTGAGCATAACGCGAAATCAATCGAATATGATTCATGGTCAGTGACGTGCCAAGCGTTGCAACGGCATTCGTGATACCGCTTTCATGCAGGGCGATAACGTCAGTGTATCCCTCGGTGATCAGAGCAATGCCTGTTGAAGTGAGCGATGCCTTTGCTTTATCCAAGCCGTAGAGCACGCGCGACTTGTGAAATAACGGCGTTTCCTGCGAGTTCAAATATTTTGGCTCGCCCGTGCCAATTACGCGACCGCCGAAAGCGATGACGTCACCTTGAGGATCGCGAATGGGAAACATAACACGGTTATAAAAACGATCTTGGTAACGCCCGTTTCTGGAAACAGCGACGTTCGCTTCGACCATATCGTTGAACTGGAAGCCCTTGCCTCTAAGATGATTGACCAGCTTTTGGTTGCCGGGAGCGAAACCGAGGTTCCAATCATTAGGGACAGAACCGCCAAGACCACGTCCCGAAAGGTATTCGCGGGCAGTAGCCGCCTGAGGAGACGGATCTCTCATCAGCTGAGTATGGAAGAAGCTGGCAGACTCCTGGCAAATCTCTTGAAGCAGGGCGCGCTTCGATTGCGAGACGCCTCGACCGCGTTCGTTAGACGAAATTTCGATATGGGCTCGCTGGGCAAGGGTGCGCACGGCATCGGGAAATGAAACCCCGTCGTGCTTCATCACGAACGAGAAAATATCGCCGCCCTCACCACAGCCGAAACAATGCCAAAGCTGAGTTGAGGGGTCAAGTTTACACGAAGGCGTTTTTTCTTGATGGAAGGGGCAACAACACCAGTAATCGCGACCACGTTGCTTTACCGGGGTATATTCAGAGAACAATGCGACGATGTCGGTGGCATCGCGAACTTTTTGAATATCCTCGTCTGAAATGCCGCCGGCCATGCTTGGATTCCCCTGAAACGTCTCGATGCTGAAAACGTGATCATGTTACCATGCGCACGTATTGCAGTCCCTCTGGTTCGATCGATAGCTGATAAAATGCAGTAGTCGAAAAGAGGAAGCAAAGACCATGTCATCAATCCCTTATCTCGAACTTGAGCCCAGTATCGAACGTCAAATTGCGAAGAACCGCGAACAGCACGTCATGAGTCCGTTCGCGTTCAAAGATGAAGACATCACGCGACGCGAAGAGAACCCTCACGATAACGGCACCATTGGAAGGCCGGCGTTTCGGCGTGATGTAGACAAGATCCTGAACATACCCGCTTACAATCGCTATGCCGACAAAACGCAAGTTTTCAGCCTGATCGAAAACGACGACATCTGCCGTCGCGGTCTGCATGTTCAACTTGTATCGAATATCGCACGTAATATCGGTTCGTTGCTGGGATTGAATACCGACCTCATCGAGGCAATCGCTCTTGGTCACGATTTAGGGCACACACCTTTCGGACACGCAGGCGAGCGATTCCTGAACGAATGCCTGCACCGACGTACAGGGAGATATTTCAATCATAACGTGCAATCGGTACGCGTCATGGACAAGCTTTACCGTCGAAACATCTCGCTGCAAACACTTGACGGAGCCCTTTGCCACAATGGCGAATTCGCTCAGCAAGAGTTAACACTTGGAACCACCGCGTCCTTCGATCAACTCGACCATCTTGTTGAAGCCTGCACCAACGAGGAATCGTCCATCGCAACGCTGCGTCCCAGCACACTCGAAGGTTGCGTCGTTCGCGTCAGCGACATGATCGCGTATCTTGGTAAAGACCGCCAAGACGCACTTACTATAGGCGCCATCAATTCACTTGATGTGTTCGAATCGAATTACATCGGAGTTGATAATGCTCGCATCATCAACAACCTTACGGTAGATATCGTCAACAATAGCCTCGGGCATGAAAAGCTTTCGATGAGTGAGAAGGCATTTGTCGACATCGTTAATGCGAAGAAGCAGAACTACGAGCTGATTTATTTGAAAGAAGGCATGGTTGCCGACGATAAGAACATCGTTGCTGTGATGTTCGAAGAAGTATATGAGCGCTGCATCGACGATCTTGCGCGTGAGGATGAATCGTCGCTTATCTACCGTCATCATATAGATAAGCTTGCTGAAAGGTCGAATTCGATAACACGAGAGGCATATCTGCAAGAAGACCCCGATCAAGTGGTAGTCGACTTCATTTCGTCAATGACGGACAGTTATTTTCTTTCGCTTCATGCGCTCATGTTCCCGCAAGCCACCACTACGCTTCATATGAAGCGCTATGGCTGGCGTTGGTAGAAAGGACACAGATTTGAAAGCACTCTTCGCATCCGACCTCCACGGGTCCGCAATTGCAACTGCACAGGTGCTCGACCTTTTTAAAGCCAATAACTGCAATAGGTTGATTATCTTGGGGGATATCTTATATCACGGACCACGAAACGATCTCCCCGAAGGTTATGCGCCTAAAGAGGTTATCGCCATGCTGAATAAGAACGCTGAAGTAATCACCGCTATCCGCGGTAACTGTGACGCCGAGGTCGATCAAATGGTTCTGGAATTCCCCATCATGGCCGAGTATTCGCAAATCGAGCTCGATGGCTTTATGTTCTTCTTGACGCATGGACACCGCCCGAACCAAACCGAAGAGTCTCTCCCCCATCTGCCAGCCGGCACCATTTTCGCAAGCGGCCACACGCATAAAAAGCGACTTGAATATGCGGAAACACCAAACGGATCATCCATCACTTTGCTTAACCCTGGCAGTCCGAGTATTCCGAAGGACGGTATTGCCAGCGTTGCTTTCTATGACAACGGCGCGATATCTCTTTTAGACCTTGACGGGCATACGTTGAAATCGATTTCGCTGTAAGGGTCTGCCGACATCAAAGGGAATCAAGGCGTAATACCGTACGCATCTGAATGAAAAAAAACAAGGGCCGCGCACTGCGCGGCCCTTGTTAGCAATTAAGCTGCTTCGCAACTTAGAGCATCGTCTGAATGGCGATGAACAGCGGCGAGAAGGTCAGCGAAACCATCGTCATCAGGTTGATGAGGATGTTCATGGACGGACCGGAGGTGTCCTTGAAGGGGTCGCCAACGGTATCGCCAACAACAGCAGCACGATGGGCTTCAGATCCCTTGCCGCCGTGATTGCCACCCTCAATGTACTTCTTAGCGTTGTCCCAAGCGCCACCGGCGTTGGACATGAAGATGGCAAGAAGCATACCGGTTGCAACGGCGCCAGCCAGGAAACCACCAAGCATCGCAGGGCTGATGCAGCCGATAACGATGGGGACGATCAATGCCAAGGTGCCAGGAAGAAGCATCTTCTTCAAAGCAGACTGAGTCGAGATCGCAACGCAATTATCGTACTCGGGCTCGTTCTTGTATTCCATGATTCCAGGGATCTCACGGAACTGACGACGAACCTCTTCAACCATCGCGTGGGCCGCCTCGGAAACAGCACCCATGGTCAGAGCAGCGAACATAAACGGAACCATAGCACCCACGAACAGGCCCGCGATGATCATCGGATCGTTCAAGGTCAGGCTGAAGTTCGGGAATGCATGATGCATGGTGACCTGATAGGACACGAAAAGCGAGATGGCGGACAAGCCAGCAGAAGCGATGGCGAAACCCTTGGCGATAGCAGCGGTGGTGTTGCCAACGGAGTCAAGCGAATCGGTACGATCACGGATCTCTTCAGGCAGAAGAGCCATCTCGGCAATGCCGCCAGCGTTGTCGGCGACAGGGCCGTAAGCGTCAACACCAATGGTGATTGCAGTGTTGGAGAGCATGCCGGTAGCGGCAAGTGCAACACCGAACAAACCAACAGCGATCTCGCCATGGGCGTTCGGGAATGCAAGGTTGCCGAACGAGTACGCAGCAATGATGGCGGCGGCGATCAAGATGATCGGGATAACGGTGGACATGAAGCCCGTGGAAATACCCTGAATGATGTTGGTTGCAGCACCCGTCTCGGAATCCTCGGCGATCTTCTTGACCGGCTTGTAAGAATCAGAGGTGTAATACTCGGTAACCTTGCCAATTGCAAGGCCCGCGACAAGGCCGCACACAACGGAGCCGAAAAGCCACAGCGGCTGGTTGCCTGCAGCGGTCTGGTTCTGCCATGCGAAGAAGATAACGAAGATAGCAACGATCTCGATGATAGCGGCGAGATAAGTGCCACGATTGAGGGCCTTGGACAAAGCGGCGCTGTCAGCGTTCTCAGAAGTGCGAACTGCAGTAAGGCCGATGACCGAAGTGATGATGCCGCAAGCAGCAATCATGACCGGAACCAAGATGGACCAAAGAATGTCAACGCCCATGAAGTAGCCAAGCGAAGCCATGGTGATAGCAAGAATGGTCGGCGAGATGATGGAGCCGGTGTAGGACTCAAACAGGTCGGCGCCCATGCCAGCGACGTCGCCGACGTTGTCGCCAACGTTGTCGGCGATGGTTGCGGGGTTGCGGGGGTCGTCCTCGGGGATGCCAGCCTCAACCTTACCAACCAGGTCGGCTCCGACGTCAGCAGCCTTGGTGTAAATGCCGCCGCCAACACGAGCGAAGAGAGCAACTGCGGAAGCGCCGGTTGCAAAGCCCTCGACCATACCGACGTTGGTGTGGATGAGATCGATAATGGCGCCCGTCACGTTGATGCTGGTGACGTTGCTGAAGACCATCGCGATAAGCCAAAGGGAAAGGCCGAACAAAGCGAAGGAAGCAACGCACAGGCCCATGGTCAGGCCGGAACGAAAGCTGACCTTAAGAGCGGCAGCAACGGAAGTCTCGGCAGCATGGGTGGTACGGGTGTTGGCACGTGTGGCGACGAACATGCCTGCATAACCTGCGCAAGCGGAAAGAATGCCGCCAGTGATGAACGCAAGAGCGGTCCAGGGCGAAAGAGCCACGGCCATCAGAACAGCGACAACAACCACGAAGACCGCGAGCATCTTGTACTCGCTCTTCAGGAAGGCGGCAGCGCCGGTCTGAATCTTAATGGAAATAGAGTTCATCTTGTCCGAACCGGGATCCTGCGCAAGGACCCAGCGAGCAAGATAAAGCGCGACGCACATGCCGATGATTGCGCATACGGGCGCCATCCATGCGATGGATGTCGAAATCACGATTACCTCCTTGGTATTCGATCTGCCTTAGATAAGCGTTTTCGGCCAGTTATCAAAGCCGGAAACGCGCATCGGAAGGCGTGAGACACAAACAAACTAATTGTAGATTATTTGAAACGGTTTAGAAACGGAAATATGCAGCAGCATCAACCTAAAACGGAACGCGGATGAAAGGTATCAGCTAAAGGTTGTTACGAACCCAGTCGATGTTCCCCATGACGGTGGAGATAAGTTCCTCTACGCTTGAGAATTTCATCATGGGACGAAGCCATTCGATGAAGTCGATATCGACTACATCGCCGTAGATGTCGCCTTCGAAGTCCAGGAGGTGAGCTTCGCAATACGCCTGTGTCTCATCGGCGAACATAGGCGAAACCCCGACAGAGACCGCAGCTTTATAGCGATGGCCTTCCACAAATGCATAAGCGCCGAAAACACCCGGGGCAAGCGCGCGAAGGTTGATCGGAACGAAAACATTAGCCGTACGGAATCCCATATCGCGGCCTTCTTTGCGCCCTTGCTCAACGCGGCCGCTCATGCAATATGGACGACCAAGAAGCTCGTTAACCTGACCGATGTTGGAGCCATCCTCAAGGAGCGTGCGAATGCGCGTAGCAGACACAACCGTGCCCAGTGCGGTTTCGAGGTCGTGACCGACAACACGCATATCGTGATGAGCGCCCCAAACGATAAGGTCCGAAACCGTGCCAGCGGCCTTGCAGCCGAAACGAAAATCCGAGCCGACGTGCAATTCAACAGGCACACCGCTGTTGAAGGTGCTGTTCAAAAACTCAGTAGGACTCTGGGCGGCGAATTCGCGTGAGAACGGAAGCACGACAATAAGATCCACGCCGCTATCAGCCAGTGCTTCGATGCGCTTCTCATTACTCATGAGCTTCACGAATCCCTTGCGCTTGAAAAGCTCATCAGGATCGATGTCGAAAGTGATCACCGCAGATCTCACGCCCTGTTGCGATGCGGAATCGATCGTTTGGCGAATAAGAAACTGATGCCCGACATGAACGCCATCGAACACGCCGAAACAGCATACGCTTGACTGAAGAACGTCAAGGTTTGAAAAGTCATCAGTCGAATAGATAATTTCAGCCACGAGACACACCTACCGCAAACACGCAATCAGATTTCCAACAGCGATACCGACTGTCATATCGATACACGCCCTTCAATTTGTTCTCTACCAAAACGCAAATCAGCTCTCCATCAACTGGAGGCGTTTGACTCTTCGCAAGTTCAGTCGCACAGCATGCGCAAAGCGAATCGTCGGCTTCGCTTGCCAGCGATTCGTATAAAGTTACGTCATCAGGGGAAAGTGCTGCGCCATTGGAGACGGAATCGGCGCGATTGTCGGCATATGCAAAGCGAAAGCCCAGCACACGAACGGGATCAAGCGCCGCGGATTCTTTTAAATTCTCAAGCGATTCCAATGAAACGCACTCGTCCAACGAGATTCCACCTGCACTCATACGTGCAAGACCGGACAAGTGAGCGCACGTGCCGAGTTGCTGTCCCAGGTCTCGCGCAATAGAACGAATGAACGTGCCTTTAGAAACCGACAAATCCACGATCCACGAAACCGAATCATGAGACCCATCCACGGAAGAAGCCTCAGTAAAATTTACCAGCTCGGCGGAATAGACCTCGATCTGACGAGCCTCGAGTTCCACTTCCTCGCCAGCTCGCATCCTTTTATAGGCAGGTTGGCCGTTGATCTTTACCGCGCAAAACGCAGGAGGCACCTGCATATGAACGCCGACCAATCCCTGAAGAACACCTAAGGCAAAATCCCTCTCGCCAATTTCAGTCGGGACAAAGGCTTGTTTCACAACCTCGCCTTTTGCATCGTCGGTATTTGTTTGAGAACCGAACGTGATAGTGGCACGATAGGTTTTATCGTGGCCTACCATATATTTGTCAAGCCTAGTAGCAGGGCCTATACAAATAGGCAAAACGCCCGTAGCCATAGGATCGAGCGTACCAGTATGACCAACGCGCTTCTCCCCCATGATGCGACGAACGCGGTTGACGACATCGTGAGAAGTGACATCAACGGGTTTGCGGATACCAACAATCAGTGAAAGACCTGATGAACCACGTTTCATTACGCATCCCTCTGATCGAAATCAAATCGTGAAAGACGATCTTCAATTGCAGAAACGGCTTCTTCCATCGGTAGTTTCAACTTGAAGCCGGAAGCTCCGCGATGACCACCACCATCGAACTCACGTGCGACTACGGAGACATCGGAATCGTCCTTAGAGCGAAGGTTTCCTCGCACTTCCCCATCCTGCTCGCGCAATGCACATGCAACGCGAACACCACGAATGGACCTGAGTGCGCCAACCACGCCATCGGCGTCAGCCTTCTGAGCATTTAAACCACGCATGTCATCAGCGGTGATCCATGAAAGGGCGATTTGCCCGTTCTGAAGAAGGATCATGCGTTCAATGGCAAGCGATTGAAGCTTCATTGCCGCAAGAGATTCGTTCTGCGTGATCTCGCGCGATACTTCAGAAGGCTTAACTCCGGCTGCAGCCAGATCGGCCGCAGCAAGGAACGCTTCGGTGTTGGTGTTCTGAAACTGGAAACAGCCCGTGTCGGTGACCAAGCCCGTATACGCGCACACGGCAGAGTCAACAGGCGGCGTGTTCAGAAGAAGCTTGCAAAGCCACCACACTATGATGCTGGTCGAAGCAGAATCTGGCTGGACATGAACATGGTTCGCCATGGTCGTAGGTTCAGCATGATGATCGATCGTAACGGAGTCAGCACAACGGTCAAGAATCGAGCAAGCCGCTTGGCCGACGCGATCGCGCTTGGGCACATCTAAACCAATGAACACATCGAAGGCTCGACCTGTTTCAGGCAACTTGTCCAACACCTGCTGAGCAGGAACGAATTCGTCCGCACCCGGCATGAATGTAAGCTTCTGATCAATGGCATCGTCACGCACAAGAAGCAGCGTGGATTCTTTACCCAAAGCCTTTAGGGTGTGGTGCAGCGCCAGCTGAGAGCCAAGGCAATCTCCATCGGGGCTTACATGACCGCACAGGGCAAACGAGTTGTTGGCTCGAATGACCTGCGCGATATCCTCTAAAGTAGAATTAGTCTGAGGGGTCGTTGCCATAGACCTAATCCTCACGCGCCTCGTTCGAAGAAGGCGAGCCTTCGTTGCGCTTACGCTCGGCGGCAATGGCGATGGCAATACGCTCCGCCTGATCGACGCTGCCGTCAAGGAAGAAGCGAAGCTCGGGGGCAACACGCCACGAGAGCTTCTTGCCCATCAGCGTGCGAATTCGGCCGGAAGCTTTCTCAAAAGCTTCCTGAGCGCCTTTGTACGATTTCTTGTCAGCGGTGTAGTACACGTTGCACACGCTACGGTCAAAGCTAACCTCGCAGCCGGTGATGGTGACCATGCTCAAACGCGGATCGGAGACCTCGAACATCAAGATCTCGGCGATAACCTGGCGTGCCTGCTCGTTAACACGGCGGCTCGAAGAGTTCTGTTTCATGATTGATTCCTATCTCATTCGAAAAGACGGGCACCCCTATCTTACAGGATGCCCGTCTGATGTGATGCAACTGCCCTCGGTAGCACGAAAGCCTTTTACTACTCGGTACGCTCAACCTCTTTGACGACGTAGCCTTCAATGAAGTCACCGATCTTGAGATCCTGGTAGCCCTCGATGCCAAGACCGCACTCGTAGTTCTGCTTGACCGATTTAACGTCGTCTTTGAAACGACGCATGGAACCGAGCTTGCCGTCGAAGATAACCGTGCCGTTACGGACGATGCGAACCTTGTCGTCACGATGAATCTCGCCCTCAGTAACGTAGCAGCCCGCGATGACACCAACCTTGGGAACACGGAAGAGCTCGCGAACCTCGGCGGTACCGGTGTCCTCTTCGACGATATCGGGAGACAGCAGGCCGACTCGTGCGGCATTGATGTCTTCGATAGCCTGGTAGATGACGCGGTAAAGCCTGATGTCGACCTTCTCCTTCTCAGCCTGCTGCTTGGACTTGCCCGTAGGACGAACATTGAAGCCGATGATGATGGCGTCAGATGCAGCAGCAAGGGTGACGTCGGTCTCGGTGATGCCACCAACAGCAGAGTGAACGATGTTGATGCGGACCTCGGATTGATCCATCTTGTCGAAAGCATCGCGCAGAGCCTCGATGGAACCCTGAACGTCGGCCTTCACGATAAGGTTCAGGTCGGTCTGCTTGCCCTCTTCGATGCGGCTGAACAGATCATCCAGGCTCATGTGAGACTTGTTGGTCTGCTCGGCAAGACGCTCGCGCAAGGCACGCTCCTCGGCGAGCTTACGAGCATCGCGCTCGTCCTCGAAAACACGGAACTCATCACCTGCGGTGGGAACGCTGTTCAGACCAAGGATCTCAACAGGATCGGCGGGCTTGGCCTGAGACGCATGAGCGCCCTTCGGATCGATCAAAGCGCGAACGCGACCATACGAGGTGCCCGCAACGACGACATCGCCGGAATGCAGGGTGCCGCGTTGAACCAGGACGGTGGCAACGGGACCTCGGCCCTTGTCCAAATTCGCCTCGATAACGAAGCCAGAAGCCAGAGCGTTCGGATTTGCCTTAAGCTCGAGAACCTCGGCCTGAAGCAGGATGGTCTCAAGCAAACCGTCGATGTTGATCTTCTTCTTAGCGGAGACCTCGACGAACATGTTCGTGCCGCCCCACTCTTCCGGAACAACGCCGTACTCGGTGAGCTCCTGACGAACGCGGTCGGGGTTCGCACCGGGCTTATCGATCTTGTTGACGGCAACGACGATAGGCACGTTTGCGGCCTTAGCATGGTTCACGGCCTCAATGGTCTGCGGCATGACACCGTCGTCGGCGGCGACGACCAAGACGATGACGTCGGTAACCTGAGCACCACGAGCGCGCATTGCAGTGAATGCCTCGTGACCAGGAGTGTCGATGAAGGTGATCTGCTGACCGTTGATGGTAACGACGGAAGCGCCGATGTGCTGAGTGATGCCGCCAGCCTCGCCCATGGCAACGCCGGTGTTGCGGATCGCGTCAAGCAGCGAGGTTTTGCCGTGGTCAACATGGCCCATGACAGTAACGACAGGTGGACGCGGAAGCAGGTCGTCTTCGGTGTCGTTGTAAACAACGGCGTACTCTTCCTCGGGCGACACGACACGGACCTTGCGACCCATGTCGTCAGCAATGAGCTCGACAAGGTCGTCAGGCATGGACTGAGTAAGAGTCAGAACCTGGCCAAGCATGAACAAGCGCTTGATAACCTCGTTGGGACCAACGCCCAAAAGCTCGGCGAACTTGGCAACCGTTGCACCCTGCGGGATTTCGACGACAGATTCGTCGAGAACCAGACTGGGGTCGATGCCATGCTGAATTGCCTGCTGCTGCGCCTTCTCGCGAGCCTCGGCCTCGCGCTTTTCCGTGCGCGTCTTACGACGACCGGTATTGGCCTCGTTGGTGGTAGCGGCAGCAACGGCTGCACGCGCCTCGGCAAGAACCTTATCACGCTGAAGCTTCTCGACCTGAACGGCCATCTTTGCGTAACGATCTTCTTCGGTACCGACGTTCTCAAGCTCAGGGACTACCTGCTCGCCGTTGTGATGCTTCTTCTTGGCAGGTTTACCATTGTTGTTATTATGGGCATTCTGACGCTTGCCAGCCTCTTTGCTCTGCGCCTTCTGCTCTTGAATGCGCTTCTGCTCGGATTCGATCTGCGAAAGAAGCGAATCGAATCCACGGGACTTCTTAGCAGCAGGCGCTGCAGGAGCGGGCTTGGCTGCAGGACGGGATTCAGCCTGAGCAGCAGCCTTATGACCACCTTGGCGCATACGAATAGCCTCTTCAACGGCCTGCTTCTTGGCAACGTCCTTGGCAAGGGCTTCGGCACGGGCACGCGCAGCAGCAGCCTCGCGCTCACGACGGACACGTTCTTTCTCGTCAGCAATCTGAGCTTCGAGGCTCTTAAAGGGGCTGTCGGAAGAGGGAGCAGGCTTCTTAGGCTCGGCTTCGGCGCTCACGGCATCCTTGCTTTCCTTGCGCTTTGCGCGCTCGGCCTCGCGGCGGGCACGCTCCTTCTCGACAGCCTCTCGACGAACGCGCTCCTCCTCTTCGGCCTTCTTCTTAGCCTCAAGCTCTTCGGCCTCGACGGTGTTGACGGCTACGCCTTCCTCAACGTCGCCCTCAACGGAAGCAGGGCCCATTTCCTTACGGATTTTCTGCACGTAAGCATCACCAAGCATGCTGGCGTGGCTTTTAGCAGGGATTTTCATATCGCGAAGGCGGTCAAGCATGTCCTTGCTGGACAAACCGTACTCCTTCGCAAGCTCATGTACGCGCATTCCCGGCATATAAACTCCTATCGGATCGAAGCTTCAATCGCGGCAGATCGAACAGCACTCGCGATTCGCTCCGCATCATCGTCAGTGACATTGGTTTTCAAAGCGCGCTGCAACTTATTGCTTGCAAGCGCCTTGGTCAGGCAATCGACGGAGCAAACATATGCACCGCGGCCCGGAATCCTACCCGTGGGGTCGAATTCAACAGAGCCGTCCGCACGACGAACGATGCGCATCAGCGTAAGCTTATCGCTTTTAGCTCCGCAAGAGATGCAAGTGCGCTCCCGTTTCGTGACGGTTGCCTGGGTCATAGTTGAAACCGCCTACTCTTCCATGTCCGCGTGGATACCGCAGAAGCGGCTACCAGGACGGGCGTGATTGCGGCAGCGGGTGCCATCCTCGTTCTCGAAAGCGCAGAACTCGGGTACCTCCTCGACTTGCTCCTCGGCAACGGGATCGTCGGTGTCTTCGAGCAAAGACTGACCCAAGAAGGAAGTGCTCTTGATGTCGATGTGCCAACCGGTAAGGCGAGCAGCAAGACGTGCGTTCTGACCCTCTTTGCCGATAGCCAGGGAAAGCTGATCGTCGTTGACCACGACCGTGGCATAATGCTTCTCTTCATCAATGGTCACGCTAGTGACCTTAGCGGGTGAAAGAGCATTAGCGACGTAACGGGCGGGATCGGCGCTCCACTGAATGACATCTACGCGCTCGTTGTGAAGCTCCTCGACAACCATGCGAACGCGAGAACCCTTGGGGCCGACGCATGCGCCAACGGGATCAAGGTTGGCCTCGCGAGAATGAACGGCAACCTTGGAACGGATACCGGGCTCGCGAGCGATGCTCTTGACTTCAACCAAACCGTCGTAGATCTCGGGGACTTCGATCTCGAAAAGGCGACGAATCAAATCGGGGTGGGTACGAGAAACCACGATGGGCGGGCGAGACTGTTCGCCGCGCTGACGAGGTTCGTCGGAAGAGGGATCGCGAACGTCGATGATAAGTACCTTCAGGCGCTGGTTGTGACGATAACGCTCGCCGGCAGGACGCTCGTTGAGCTCCTTGGGAGAGCGGGTCTTATCGTAATGAGGCAGCTCAGCCTCGACGCCGTCGCGGATCTTGATAATGGTGAAGTCGGGCGTGCCCTGAAGAACGGTGCCAGTGACCAGATCGCCGATACGATGAGAGAACTCTTCGTAAATGGACTGACGACCAGCATCGCGGACGATGGAGGAGATAACGCTCTTTGCATTTTGTGCAGCAATGCGGCTTACGTCGCCAGGGGTGACGTCGCGTTCCTCGAACTCGGAATACTCGCCGGTTTCCTCGTCGGGCTCGCCTACGGGAACAAGCTCATAGACATAGATCTTGCCGGTTTCACGATCGATGGTGACGCGGGCATCCCACTCAAGGTCAAGGATGTGCTGGTAGCTTTTCGCCAGAGACTCCTCCAAACGCTCGATGAGATAGAACTCGTCGATCTTACGCTCGTGAGCGAGCATCTGCAGGGCTTCAATAAGTTCAGAAGTGGCCATGATCATCCTTTCCTAAGAGTTGAAATCGATCTCGCCCTTAAGATGCGCGCGCTTCACGGCATCAAGGGGAATAGTGAACTGTTCGTCGTTGATTGAAAGCTGGACTGCCTCGTCGGTTACCGAAACGATGGTTCCGGTGAAAGACGAGCGACCATCGATGGCGCTATTGGTTTTGATAACCGCAGTGCACCCGATCTGAGCCTGGAAATGAGCCGCAGTGCGAAGCGGACGATCGATACCCGGCGAAGAGACTTCAAGGGTGTAGGCACCAGGAAAAGGATCGAGCTTGTCCATGATCTCGTTGATCCATACCTGCGCACCGGAAAGCTCGTCGAAGCCCACACCTTCGGGTGTATCAATGTAAACCCTAATGGTTGGGGCCTTTTTAGACCCGACCACCTCGACGGTGACGATCTCGATTTTCTCGGCATCGGCGCGCGGCGAAAGCGCGTCGAAAAGCTCTTGCTCTTTAGCGCTTAACATGTTCGATCCCCTCCTTTAACTAATCCGCATTCACCAACAAGGCGCACATACAAAAAGAAAGCGGGACATGCCCACTTTCCTCGAATCGAAAAGCTTGGCTGCTGGAAACACACCCAAGCTGCCTTGTAACGAGCTTATTTTATATCAGAAATAGCGCAACTACAAACAATACAGAAACGGCCGTCACTACGACGGCCGTTTCCCTGCAATGTTGCCAATCTTTATTTATTGCGTTCAGCATGAACAGAAAGAAGCCTGTTCAGAGCATTAACGTAAGCCTTAGTGGACGAAACGATGATGTCGTTGTCGGAACCGCGTCCGATAAACACCTCGCCATCGGCTGCAGCAAGGCGAACGGTGACCTCACCCAGGGCATCGATGCCGCGGCTGACGGACTGAACCGAGAACTCCTGAAGGTCGTTTTCGACATCCACGATCATGTCAACGGCCTTGAATGCAGCATCAATCGGGCCGGTGCCGTACGCGGCAACTGTTTTGACGTTGCCGAAGGCATCCGCCATGGTAAGCGTAGCGGTAGGCGTAAGCGGGTAACCGCAACTAACCTGAAGACTCTTAAGAGTGTAGATGCCCTTCGCAGTACGCGACTGCTCATTGACAAGGCTCTCGAGATCTTCGTCGTAGACTTCCTTCTTCTTGTCGGCGAGGTTCAGGAACGCCTCGTAGACCTTATCAAGCTGCTCGCCTTCGTAGTTATAGCCAAGCTCTTCCAAGCGATGCTTCAATGCCGCATGGCCGCTGCGCGCAGTAAGGATGATCTTGGAATGGCCAGCTCCAACATCCTCGGGATCGATGATCTCGTACGTGTCTCGCTTCTTTAAAACGCCATCCTGATGAATGCCCGAAGAATGCGCGAACGCGTTAGCACCAACGATGGCTTTATTAGCCTGAACGCTCATTCCAGTGATGTTGGTGATCAAGCGGCTCGCTTTCACGAATTCACGAGAGTTCACGTCGGTGAAGGCGTCGAGCTCTTTCTCGTGCATGCGGATGGCCATAACCACTTCTTCAACGGCGGTATTGCCGGCGCGCTCACCCAAACCGTTAATGGTGCACTCGATTTGCGTGGCGCCGTTACGGACGCCCTCAATGGCAAGAGCGGTAGCCATGCCAAGATCATTATGGCAATGAACGGAGATGTCGACGTTCTCGATGCCCTTAACATTGTCGTGCAAGTACTTGATACGACGTCCGAATTCGCTTGGCAATGAATAACCCGTGGTATCAGGAATGTTGACAACAGTAGCGCCGGCATCAACGGCTGCTTGAATCACACGAACAAGAAAGTCGTAATCCGAACGCCCAGCGTCTTCGGCATAAACCTCAACGTCGTCAACGAACTGCTTGGCGTAGGCAACCGCGTGAGCCGCTTTCTCGACGCATTGATCTTCGGTGATGTGAAGCTTGTCGCGCATATGCGACGGAGAAACGCCCAGACCGGTATGGATGCGAGGGCGCTTAGCATACTTGAGAGCGTCAGCGGCTACCTCGATGTCTTTATCAACGGCACGGGTAAGTGCGCACACGATAGCGTTGTCGCCAATGACCTCAGCGATCTTTCGGACGCTCTCAAAATCACCAGGCGAAGAAATTGGAAAACCCGCCTCGATGACGTCAACATTCATACGCAGTAGCTCGCGGGTCACCACGAGTTTCTCGTCAGTGTTCATCGATGCGCCAGGCGATTGCTCGCCATCGCGCATGGTAGTGTCAAAGATCTTGATTTTGCGCGCCATGCGTACTCTCCTTTCCATAAGAAAAAGGTTCCACTGCCTATTTGAACAGTGGAACCGATCCTCAACGTTCAACATACGACTTGCAGCATAAAAACTCGTTCGTTTCAATTACGTTACAAGTCGAACGATTTCCCGAAAAAAGTTTCCCAGGGGTTACAGCTTTACGTACCAAAGATTCTTCAGATCGCTGATCGCCTCGCGAAGCTCGCCGATGATCTCGTCGGTGACATCGCCCTGAACGTTCATATAGACAACGGCCCTGTCAGAGTCTGGTCGGGTACCGATCCTCAAGGTAGTGATGTTGATGTCGTGCTGGCCCAAAATAGTGCCGATGACGCCAATGCGGCCGGATGCATCGCCGTACTCGAAAATGAGCGACTGCTCACCCGGCTCGATATCCATGTCGTACCCAAATAACGAGATGATGCGCGCAGGACGACCCGGATCAGACCTGGTGCATGAAGCCTCAATGCCGTCAGCAACAATGGAGACCGAAGAGAAATAGCCAAGCGTGTTGGGGTCGGATGCGGTTACCACATCGATGCCGTGTCTCTTGGCAACCTGCTCTGCATTTATGGGCGTAACCGTGACACCCTTCTTGTAAGAAAGCAGACCCTTTAAAACGCTTGCAACCAAAACGGTGGTATCGGCAGCGGCGATGTTGCCCGAAGCAGTGAACTTAAGCGTTTGCGGAATAGCGGGGTTGATCTGCGCAAGCATGCTGCCAAGCATTTGGCAAGCGGGAACATAAGGGCCAACAGCATCAAGGACCTCGGGCGGAACAGGAGCCATGTTAACCGCAGTGGGAACAAGCGAACCTGCAAGGCCAGCAGCGACATAGTTGGCGATCTGAACACCCGCACGACGCTGCGCCTCGAACGTAGCTGCTCCGATATGCGGAGTGAGAATGACATTGTCGAACTCATACAGCGGCGACTCAAAGCACGGCTCCTCATCGTGAACATCCAGTCCAACAGCGCCGATCTTGCCAGCTGCGACGAAATCGGCCAGCGAGGCTTCGTCGAAGATACCGCCCCTTGCAACGTTCACCAGAATGACGTCATCCCTCATAATGGCAAACTCGTTGGGACCGAACATGCCACGAGTCTCGGACGTACGCGGAAGGTGAACGCTGATGACGTCAGCAAGCGGAAGCAAGTCGTTCAGGTTTTCATACAGGGTGACGCCCAAGGCACTCGCGCGATCAGCGTTACAATAAGGGTCATAACCGACGATTTTCATGCCGAAGGCGGCTGCGCGTTCGGCAACCAATCCGCCAACGCGGCCAAGGCCGACGATAGCGAGCGTTTTCTCGTACAGCTCCGTACCATCGAAAGCAGTTTCCCACTTGCCCTCGTGCATGGACTTATTTGCTTGAGGAAGTTTGCGGGCACAAGCCAAGATCAAGCTCATGGCAAACTCGGCAGCGGAAACGATGTTGGATGTCGGCGCGTTGCAAACGATAATCCCAGCCTCGGTTGCGGCCGTGACGTCAATGTTGTCGATGCTGACGCCGGCGCGGCCGATAACCTTCAGCGACTTACCCGCCTCGATAACGCGACGAGTGACTGGAGTATGCGAACGAACCACCATCGCGTCGAAACCGTCGATGCACGAGACCAGCTCGTCCTCGGTCAAATCAAGACGCGTTTCAACCTCGCAACCACGCATACGCAAAACGTTGATGCACGTTGCGTCAACGCGTTCGGTTACCAGTACCTTGTTAGACATGATCGGACCAGCCCCTTAAGACTTCTCGAATCCGCAGAGTGATTTCAGCAGTCTTATTAAACACAAAGCGGACCCGTCAGCACAAGCGCACTAGCGGGTCCGTCGGTGAGCGCACAGGCAGTCGCGACTACTGTGCACTTAAATCATGTCGTTAAGACGCTGATACGAACTAGTCCTCGGACTTCTTAACCCACGTGAACATGCTGCGAACCTGAGCACCGGTCGTCTCGATGAGATGGTTGTTCAGAGCCTCACGCTGCTCGAGCAGCCACTTATGGTTGTTGTTGCAGTCAGCAACGAACTCCTTGGCGAACTCACCGTTCTGGATGCGCTCGAGGATAAGCTTCATGGCCTTGCGGGACTCATCGTTGATGACTTTGGGGCCAGCATAGTACTCGCCGTACTCTGCAGTGTTCGAGATAGAGTAATTCATGAAGTGGATGCCACTCTCGTACATAAGGTCGACGATCATCTTCATTTCGTGATAGCACTCGAAGTAAGCAAGCTCGGGCGGATAGCCTGCCTCGGTCAGCGTTTCAAAACCAGCCTTGACCAGCTCAACCAGGCCACCGCAAAGAACCGCCTGCTCGCCGAAGAGGTCTTCCTCAGTCTCCTGAGCGAAGGTGCCCTTCATAAGGCCAGCGCGGCCGCCGCCGATCGCCCAACCATAAGAAAGCGCGATATCCCAAGCATCACCGGTAGCATCCTCGTAGACGCAGCACAGATCAGGAACGCCGGAACCCTCGGTGTACTGGCGACGAACGATATGACCCGGGCCCTTAGGGGCAACCATGATGACGTTGACGCCTTCAGGAGCCTTGATATAGCCATAGTGGATGTTGAAGCCATGAGCAAACGCGAGCGTGTCACCAGGATGGAGGTGCGGCGCAATGTGCTCCTCGTACGTCTTGGCCTGGATCTCATCGGGGATAAGGATCATGACCACGTTGGCTTCTTCTGCTGCGGTATCGATATCGACGACCTTCAAACCATGCTCGCGAGCTTCCTCGGCAGACTTGGATTCGGGGCGAAGGCCAACGCGAACGTCGCATCCGGAATCGTGAAGATTAAGCGCATGGGCATGACCCTGGGAGCCATAGCCGATGATGGCGATCTTCTTTCCCTGGATGATCTCGGGGTTCACGTCCTTGTCGTAAAGAATTTCAATAGCCATGTTCATTCCCTTTCTGATCGACTATTGGATTGCAACCCTATGTTCGTCGCCTGTCCAGGCGGTGAAACCAAAATGATTGGGTCTAGTGCCGTGTTTCGGACTAGACGTCCTTTGAATTACGCGACATGGCGATCTTGCCCGTTCGGGTGATCTCCTTGATGCCATATGCGCGGAACAGATCTTCCATACCCTTGAGCTTGCTTTCGTCACCGGTAGCCTCCACCGTCAACGACGAGCGGCCGACATCAACGATATTGGCACGGAACACGTTAGCGATTTCGATGATCTCGCTGCGATGATCAGCCGGAGCATTCACTTTGAACAGAACCAGTTCGCGTTCGATCGCACTATCGTTGGTAAGATCGGTGATCTTGTGAACGCTCACAAGTTTATGCAGCTGCTTGGTGATTTGCTCGTAAGCGACCTCATCAGCAGATACAACGATAGTCACACGAGAGCGCGTAGGGTCTTCGGTAGGACCTACCGCCAACGAATCGATGTTGAAGCCGCGTCGCGAGATCATGCCGGTAACACGGGAAAGGACGCCCGGCTTATTTTCGACAAGCACCGAGAGAATGTGAATAGATTCGGTCATTATCGATCCTCCCCTTTCTTCGTTGCTTGCTCGGCTTCGACAGCTTTCCCAACGGGCTCGGTGCCCATGATGCGTGTGCCGTCGGCTTCGCTATCGATAGCGCCCATGACATCGCCCAAAGTAGAGCCGGGAGCAACCATGGGGAACACGTTCTGATCGCGTGAGATGGCAACGTCAAGCAAGTACGGGCCATCAAAATCAAGCATGCGCTGATACGCAGCGGGAAGCTGGGCCGGATCGGTAACCAATTCCCCACCCCATCCGTATGCTTCAGAAAGCTTCACGAAATCGGGCACAGGAGCAAGTTCAGTGAACGAGAAGCGCTCGTGATAGAAGAGCTTTTGCCACTGATGAACCATGCCGAGCGCGCGATTGTCAACGATGACAACCTTGACGGGAATGCCGTTAATAGCCGCCGTTGCCATTTCCTGGCTGTTCATTTGGAACGAACCGTCGCCCGCAACACAAACGACCATTTTATCGGGGTTGCCCACCTGCGCGCCAATCGCAGCAGGGAAACCGAAACCCATGGTGCCCAAACCGCCCGAAGTAAGGAACGTGCGTGGGGCATCTCGCTCGATCATCTGAGCAGCCCACATCTGGTGCTGTCCAACCTCGGTTACCACAATGCTGTTCATAGGATCAAGCGCATCAGAAAGCTGTCGCATGGCGATTTCGGGCACGATCTCGGCAGGGTTGTCGCCGACACCGGCATCGTACAGCGGGTAACGGTCGCGCCACGAAAGCACCGTGCGAACCCATTCGCTGGAAGCGGGTGCGTCGGTTGATTTGGAGAACGAGGCGACCATAGCTTCCAAAACGCCCTTCAAGTCGCCCACGATAGGAATCTGAGCCTCGCGATTCTTACCGATCTCGGCAGGGTCGATGTCGATGTGAATAACCTTCGCATCAGGTGCGAACCCATCGAGCTTGCCGGTGACACGATCGGAGAATCGGGCTCCGCAGCAGATGATGAGATCGGACTGATTGAGCGTCATATTCGCGTACTTGGAACCATGCATGCCAACCATGCCAAGGTTGAGCTCGTAGTTCTCGGGGACAGCGCCCTTTGCCATAAGCGTAGTGACCACGGGAATCTGTGCTATGCGCGAAAGCTCAACGGCCTCTTCGGAAGCTCCCGAGATACCAACGCCACCGCCCACATACATCACGGGGCGCTCAGATTTCTTGATGGCTTCAACCGCAGCGCGAATCTGCTTGGCATTGCCACGATAAGTCGGACGGTAGGACGGGATGTTCACATCGTCCGGATAATCGAAGACTATTTCCTGGCTTGCAAGATCGGACGGGACGTCGATAAGCACCGGACCTGGGCGGCCGGTTTTAGCGATATGGAACGCCTCGCGAAAGGTCTTGGGCAAATCCTCGATGCTTTGCAGCAGGAAGCTGTGCTTGACGATGGGGATGGTGATGCCGACGATATCGCACTCCTGGAAGGAATCGGTACCGATCATCGCGCGCGGAACCTGACCCGTGATAACCACCAGCGGAACCGAATCCATGTACGCAGTCGCAATGCCCGTAACCGTGTTGGTGGCACCAGGACCGCTGGTTACCAGCACGACACCCACCTTGCCAGTGGAACGAGCATAACCATCCGCTTCATGAACCGCGGCCTGCTCGTGACGGGCGAGGATATGATGGATCTGCCTTGAATCGTAAAGCGCGTCGTAGATCTTGATAGCCTGGCCGCCTGGATAACCAAACAGCTTTTCGACGCCCTCGGCTTCGAGGGAAGCGATGACCGCCTGGGCACCGGTAAGCTTCATGCCCTGTTTGGGATTCTTGCGTCCCAGGCCATCGGGGGCGCCGGCCTGGGCAACGGTCATCGATGCTTTCGACTCGGTGGTAGCATTTCGCTGCTTCTCGCTCATGACACATACGCTCCTTCGTCAGCAGAACTGACAAGTTTCTCGTACTTCGCCAACACGCCATGGTTGTGCTTCAAAGCAGGGGCGACCCAGTTGGCCTTGCGCTGTTCGAGTTCTTCATCAGGGATATTCAGGCTGATGATGCCGCCCTTGATGTCCACCGTGATGGAATCACCCTCGTGAACGAATGCGATGGGGCCGCCCGCTGCGGCTTCGGGGCTGATATGGCCGACGCACGGACCCTTAGAGGCGCCGGAGAAACGACCATCGGTAAGAAGCGCCACACTCTTGGAAAGACCCATGCCAACGATTGCAGACGTAGGCGTAAGCATCTCGCGCATTCCAGGACCGCCTTTGGGACCTTCGTAACGAATGACGACAACGTCTCCCGGATTGATTTTGCCCCCGAAAATCGCCTGGCATGCATCCTCTTCGCTATCGAACACGCGCGCAGGACCCGTATGTTTGTACATAGAGGGATCCACTGCCGACATCTTGACGATGCCGCCCTTTGGAGCGATGTTGCCGTGAAGCACTTTCAGGGCACCCTGCGGTGAAAGCGGGTTGTCATGCTTGCGGCAAACCTCGCCATCGGCGGGCTTGGTGTGATCCTTGATGTACTCGTCAAATGATCCAACCACGGTGATGGCACTGTGGTCGAGCAATCCAAGCTTGTCAAGCTCGTGCATGACCACGGGAACGCCACCGACCTCGTACAAATCGATAAGCGGACGTGGGCCGGAAGGCTGAAGTTTCACCAAATGCGGCGTGCGTTTAGAAGCTTCCTCCCAATCTTCCATAGTGATGGGATGCCCGGCCGCATGAGAAATGGCGATCAGGTGCAGCACCGTATTGGTTGAACCGCCGAATGCCATATCGCATTCCATGGCGTTGTGAATAGCTGCCTGGGAAATGACATCACCGATCTTGATATCATTGTTCACAAGCTCCATGATCTTCATGCCAGCCTGCTTGGCAAGGCGTATACGCTCGGAATACACTGCGGGGACGGTTCCATTACCCGGAAGCGCGATGCCCAATGCCTCGCAGAGGCAATTCATGGAGTTAGCCGTGAACAAGCCCGAGCAGCTTCCGCACGAAGGGCAAGCAGTGTCTTCGTAGTGCTTAAGCTGCTCTTCGGTCATAGTGCCTGCAGCAACCTGACCAGCACCATCGAACAGAGTGTTCAAGTCGGTTGTTCCACAACCATCGGGCTGCTTGCCCGGAAGCATGGGGCCGCCGGAAACGAACACCGTGGGGATATTCACGCGGAGCGCGCCGATAAGCATGCCCGGGACGATTTTGTCGCAGTTCGGAATGCAAACGATACCGTCAAATGCATGTCCTTGAACGTAGCATTCCACAGAATCGGCAATCACTTCGCGCGAAACCAGAGAATAGTGCATGCCGTCGTGGTTCATGGCAATGCCATCGCACACGCCTATGGTGCCCACCTCGAACGGAATTCCACCAGCCATGTAAATGCCGGCCTTCACTGCGTCAGCGATTTTGTCGAGGTTGTTATGACCGGGAATAACATCGGTGCGGGAATTGACGACGGCGATCAGCGGGCGCTTCAGCTCCTCGTCGGTCAGACCATCGGCTTTGAAAAGGCTCCTGTGAGGAGCACGCGGCACACCAACGCGAACCGCATCGCTTCGCAAGCTCATATCGCTCGTCCTTCCATTCTTGGCTGGAGCTTTTTGGCGACAGACCTAAAAAGCTCTTTGCAAACAAAAAAACTGCTGCAGCAAGCTGCACCAGGACCACGAAAACGATATGACTAGACAAAGCGTCTAGGGACCGATTACGGGGCCGCCGGTTCAGCCTACTGGTTTTGCTGCACGATGAAGGTCGTCCATCTGCGTGCAAACCGTTCAACTAAACTGCTCGGAGGGGGCTTGTCGAACTTCCAACATCGGCTTCCACCAACCGCCGACTCTCTTGAGATGGCTTATTCGATTCGTCCTCGTCAACGCATTTGATTTTGAACTTGTCGCCCAGTATACGCAGCCCATTGAACTTGGCAAGAGAAAACTTTCAGCAACGACAGAAAAGTTACTCTGGTCAAAGAAATGTTAATAGAGTTAGTCATGCATAACCTAGATATTGGAGGCAAAACCGATTGAATCGGAGACGCTTTCGGTTAAGGCCTAAGAAGCATTGAAGCAAATAGAAAGCCGATCGGGATTCCCGACCGGCTCAACGTTGTACATATGTTGCAGCATCAGCTATCGCAAGAGATCAGCAAGCGCTGCCCCGCCTTGATTATTCCATGGGAAGCGAAGGAGCTTCCTTCATAACTTTAAGCATCGTTGCGTAAATCTCTTTTAAGTTCCCGTCTGTCAACGGGCCCTCATTAAGATTGCAGACCTTTTCGTAAATGGCGTCCTCGCGCGAAGGATCAAACAAATCCATCCCTGCACCAGGCTTCAAGTTGCGAATGGTCAGCGAATGAATTGCGCGCTCGTTCAGCAACGCAACGAGTTTGCGATCGATCTGATCGATCGCTGCACGATGCTGATAGATCGAAGCTAGATTCGCAACACTGACGTTGGTTTCAGCCTGAGTCATGTAAGCTTCCTTCCCTTAGAAGAAAATATGATTGACGAACTGACCAAAGAAGATCAGAACGAGCAAGCCGACGACGATGCGGTAAATGCCGAAGGCGGTGAAGTCGTTCTTCTTAATGTAGCCGATCAAGAATTTGATGGAGACGATGGATACCAAGAACGCAGTCACAATGCCGACACCGAAGATCATCCACTCGGTGGCGGTGTAAGCCAAGCCGTGGCGCAAGAGCTTCAGAACGCTCCAGCCGAACATGATGGGAATGGCCAAGAAAAAGGCGAATTCAGTTGCCACCGTGCGCGAGGTACCCAATAGAAGCGAACCGATGATGATGGAACCCGAGCGCGAGGTGCCGGGAATGATAGCCAGGCTTTGGAAGATGCCGATAGCGAACGCTTTGCCGTAGGAAAGCTGATCGAAGTTGCAAACTTTGGCAATTGCGCAAGAGGCATCGTACTCGTCGTCGGCGTTATAGCCGCCAATATCAAGAGCACGTCCCTTCTGCGCCTGCCCCGCCGCATCAGACTTCGCAACGCCGCGAGCGTGAAGGCCACGGGGCTGAGAGGCTTCCTCGATAAGACGCCTGTTGCGATGTTCCAAAACAATGAAGATGATGCCGTAAACGACAAGCGCACAAGAAACAACCACGTACGAAAGGTTCGGATCGTTCATGATGTGCTCTTCCATCCAGTCATCAAGCAACAAGCCGACGATAGCTGCAGGAATCGAGCCAACAACGACCTTTGCCCAAATGCCCCACGTTGTCTTCTTCTGCGCGGCGTTCTTGCGCGGAGAGAACGGGTTAAGTTTGTGGAAGAACAGGCAAATGACGGCCATGATGGCACCAAGCTGGATGACAACTAGGAAGGTGTCGTAAAACGATGCAGAAACATCAAGCGGCATGAATGCATTCAGCAGCATCATATGACCGGTCGACGAAACCGGCAGCCATTCGGTGATGCCCTCGACAATGCCGAAGACAAGCGCTTTCAGTGCTTCAATGATAACCATAGGTATGTACCCCGATGTTCGTTGGTTCGTGCTCCTTCGAGCAACAATTTCCTAAGAAATGGTACCAGCACACCCCACCTGATGACTTACTTCCATCAGAAGCACAACGGTAGAGCGACTCAGCGCCACGCCATGCGGCTCTACAGCAAACCGGAAAGCGTGATAAGCAGAGGGATGGTAACCAGCGAGAACACCGTGGTGACAAAGGTTCCCTGAGCCATACTGACGGCATCACCGTGATACTGATAACAAAGCATGGTGCCGTTTGTGGCAACCGGCATGGCCGCAAGGACCACAAGCACGGCAAGCATAAGATCGCTTGCGAAGTTTTGCATTAGGAAGAAAATCACGATTGGCGTGACCACGAGCCTGACCATAGATGCCGCGAACAACTTCGGACCGCCAAGCAGCTGTTTAGCAGGCAGGTTGGCAAGCGAAGAACCGACGATCAGAAGCGTAGCCGGTGTAGTGAAGTTGCCGATAGTCGCTAAAGCATCGCCTAGGACGGGCACGCCATGCACTCCCGCAAACGCAAGACCAATGCTGATGACGGAAGCGATGTTGCAAGGGTTAACCAGGTCGCGCGGACGCATGCGCACTTTTACGCCCGTCGCATTGTCTGATGCAATAAGCCATGCACCTAGGGTGAATACAATGAAGTTGAACGGCAAATTATAAATGACGGCATAAATCACGGCAGTGGGACCGAAAATGGCCGAAAGGACAGGGTAGCCAATGAATCCAACGTTGCCGAAGATCATCATGAAGCGGAAAACACCGCGATGGCCGTCGCGGATGCGAAGCAAGAAGGTTACCAAGAACGCCATTGCAATAAGAACCACAAAGCTGACGATGGCAAGACCCATAACTTCAAGAATGGTGATTGCATCGGGGAGCTCGTCCGCTGCTAGCACAGAGGACAGGATGAGAGCTGGCAATGTGGCGTTCAGGACAAGCTTGGACATCTTCCTATCGAAATCCTCATCCATAACGTCCACCTTCTTACAGATATACCCCACTCCAATGGCTGCAAACAGAATGAGCATATTGGTGAAAATGTTGGTGAACTGACTAAGCATAGAGAGAGGACTCCTCCTTACGTGACCATCATTTGAATTTGAGCAGAGGTAACTTTAAGCGTCCTTCATTCGTGTAATATGCGCCTTGCAAGAAACGCACAATGAAGCCACGTCTGGTACGTTTTATACCTTGGGCGCGGCAGCTCTCGTACGAAAGGACACGAATCGTGAGCAGCTCGCAAACCCCTACTCAGAAGGTTCTCGTATTCGATTTCGGCGCTCAGTACGGTCAGCTTATCGCTCGCCGTGTTCGCGACCTGAACGTCTACTCTGAAATCGTTCCCTGCGACATAAGCGCAGATGAAGTACGTGCATTGACACCTGCCGCCATCATTCTTTCCGGTGGACCGGCATCCGTGAACGCAGAAGACGCACCGCGCGTCGACCCAGAAGTTTACGAGCTGGGCGTGCCTATTCTTGGCTTTTGCTACGGTCATCAGATCACGTCGGTCACCCTGGGCGGCACCGTCTTCCATCCCGAGATTGGAGAATACGGTCCTGCTGAGCTTCACGTTTCGGGCGGCGATCTGTTCGAAGGCACCCCTAGCGATCAAACCGTTTGGATGAGCCACTTCGATGCCGTAAAGGATATCCCCGAGGGCTTCACTGTTGTTGCCTCCACCGACGTTTGCCCAGTTGCCGCTATGCAGAACGTCGAAAAGAAGATCTACACCACGCAGTTCCACCCCGAAGTCAAGCACACCGAGTTCGGCCAGCAGATCCTTTCGAACTTCCTGTTCAATATTTGCAAGCTAGAGAAGAACTGGTCGATGGACAACTTGGTTGAAACCATGACGGCCGATTTCCGTCAGAAGGTTGGTGACGATCGCGTCATCTTGGCGCTTTCGGGCGGCGTTGATTCTTCAGTCGTGGCCGCTTTGGGCGCTCGCGCCATTGGCAAGCAAATGACGTGCGTGTTCATCAATCATGGACTGCTTCGCAAGGGCGAGCCCGAGCAGGTTGAAGAGGTTTTCACCAAGCAATTCGACGTTGATTTCATTCACGTTCACGCCGAAGATCGCTATGCAGAGCTTCTCGCCGGCGTTACCGAGCCCGAAGAAAAGCGTCGCATTATCGGCACGCAGTTCTGGAACGAGTTCTTTGCCGTGGCACAGCAGCTCGAAACCGATGGAAAGCCGGTTAAGTTCCTAGCTCAGGGAACCATCTATCCCGACATCATTGAAAGCGGCGCGCGTAAGACCAGCGGCAAGGCGTCGACCATCAAAAGCCATCACAACTTGATCCCCTTCCCCGAAGGCGTTCATTTCGATCTGATCGAGCCGCTTGACCATTTCTTCAAAGATGAGGTTCGAGCTTTGGGTACCGCCCTTGGCTTGCCCGCGCACATCGTGTTCCGCCAGCCCTTCCCCGGCCCCGGTTTGGCTATCCGCATCATCGGCGCCGTTGACAAGGAGAAGCTGGAGATCCTGAAGAACGCGGACGCCATCGTGCGCGAAGAGCTTGACGCATACAACCAGCGCTTGTTCGAAGAGACCGGCGAGCGCAACAGCGAGCATAGCTGCTGGCAGTATTTCGCGGTGCTGCCCGACATCAAGAGCGTTGGCGTTATGGGTGACGAGCGCACCTATCAGCGCCCCATCGTTTTGCGTGCAGTTGAAAGCTCCGACGCCATGACGGCTGACTGGGCGAAGCTGCCGTACGAGTTGCTGTCTCGCATCAGCGGGCGCATCGTAGCCGAGGTACCGGGCGCCAACCGCGTGTGCTATGACATCACCCCCAAGCCCCCCGCGACTATTGAGTGGGAGTAGGCCGATAGGGTTCTGACCTGCACTTTTGAGT
>CAKUNS010000005.1 GCA_934668515.1 uncultured Eggerthellaceae bacterium | reverse complement strand
CCTGCCCGCCAGAGTCTGCATTGCATCTGAAAGCATTCGATATTCGGCTCCCAAATGCAACAACTAAAAGATAGGAGTTTCCTATGAGCGATGCACCTGCCAATGAATTCGACGTCATCGTTATCGGCGCGGGCCCTGCGGGCTTGACGGCCGGTTTGTATGCCGCCCGCGGCGGTCTTTCCGTCGCCGTGTTCGAGCGCATCTCGCCGGGCGGTCAGCTTGCGCAGACGTCCGAAGTCGAGAACTACCCTGGATTCCCGAACGGCGCCGAGGGCTGGCAACTTGCCTTTGATATGCAGCAGCAAGCTTTGAATTTCGGCGTGAAGATCATCACCGAGGAAGTGACCGGTGTCGATTTTACCGGCGATCGCAAACTGGTCGTCACGCCGAACGGCACGTATGCGGCGAAGAGCGTCATCGTGGCAACCGGCGCCCATCATCGCGAGCTTGGTCTTCCCGGCGAGCACGAGTTGCAGGGCAAGGGCATTTCGTATTGCGCCACATGCGACGGCAATTTCTTCCGCGGTAAGGATGCCATCGTCGTTGGCGGCGGCAACACCGCTGTTGGCGACGCTTTGTACCTTGCGCGCATCTGCAATAAGGTTTACTTGGTCCATCGCCGCGATAAGCTTCGCGCAACCCCCGTGTACAACCAGCGCCTGGCCGAGATGGAGAACATCGAGTTCGTTTGGAACTCAACCCCCGAGGCCATACTTTCTGAGGAAGGTGTTGTCACGGGTCTTCGCGTGAAGGACGTGAACACCGGCGACCTGCGCGAGATCGCCGCCAGCGCGGTCTTCGTTGCGGTGGGCAATGCCCCCAGCACGGGCTTCCTTGCGGGCGCGCTCGAGCTTGACGGCGCGGGTTACATCGTTGCCGACGAGTCGGGCAAAACAAGCGTGCCGGGCGTTTTCGTTGCGGGCGATGTGCGCACCAAATCGCTGCGTCAGGTGGTCACCGCCGTTGCCGACGGTGCGCAGGCGGCCGAGAACGCAGCCGAGTTCATCGCGCTGTAGCTGCCATTTAAAACGAGAGCTGCAAGGAGTGGTTGTAGAATCGTTCCTTGCAGCTTTTTCGTTGTGCGCCTTCTTGCTAGAATGGCGCCATTCCATTTCAGATTCAGTGGGGGACACGAACATGCAAGAAGCGAACATGCGCGAGAAGCTCGAGAAGATCATCAAGGCTTACGAAGAGCTTCAGGCCAAGATGACCGACCCAAGCGTCATCGCCAACCAGAAGGAATACAACCGTCTGGCTAAGGAGTACGCAAACCAGGGCCCGTTGGTTGCCGAAGCTCGCGCGTACCTTTCGGCCGAGGATGATCTTGAAGCTGCTAAAGAGATGCTCGCCGATCCCGATATGAAGGAGTTCGCGCAGTCCGAGATCGCCGATATCGAGGATCGCCTCCCGAAGATCGAAGAGAACATCAAGTTCATGCTCATTCCCGCCGATCCTGCCGACGATAAGGACATCATCGTCGAGATCCGTGCCGGCGCAGGCGGTGACGAGGCCGCCATCTTCGCTGGCGATTTGTACAAGATGTACGAGCGTTTTGCTCAGTCCCGCAAATGGAAGGTCGAGACCCTTGATGTTTCCCCCTCCGACGCAGGTGGCTACAAGGAAATCCAGTTCAAGGTGAAGGGCGATCGCGTTTACTCGGTCATGAAGTTCGAGTCGGGCGTTCATCGCGTGCAGCGCGTTCCCAAGACCGAGAGCCAGGGCCGTATCCATACGTCCACGGCAACCGTAGCCGTCCTGCCCGAGGCTGACGAACTCGAAATCGAGATTAATCAGAATGATCTGCGCATCGACGTGTACCGCGCGGGCGGCCCGGGCGGTCAGTGCGTTAACACCACCGACTCTGCCGTGCGCATCACGCATCTTCCCACGGGTTTGGTCGTTCAGTCTCAGGATCAGAAATCCCAGCTTCAGAACAAAATCGCGGCAATGGCCGTTCTTCGCGCCCGTCTGTACGACAAGATGCTCGAAGAGCAGCACGCAGCCGAAGACGCCGAGCGTCGCGGTCAGATCGGTACAGGTGACCGTTCCGAGAAGATCCGCACCTACAATGCGCCTCAAGACCGCGTGACCGACCATCGAATCGGATACAACGGCACCTACAGCGGTGTTCTGACTGGAAACGATTTGGGCGACCTCATCACGGCGCTTCAGGCTGCCGACCGTGCGAAGAAGCTTGAGCAGGTCGTTTAAGCATGACCGCATCGTCTCAAAGCGCTGCCGGCGAAAGCTGGACGGTGAAGCGCGCCCTCGATTGGACGCGCACCTACCTTCAGTCTAAAGGCGATGGGAACCCGCGGCTTTCTGCAGAGTGGCTGATCTCGGAAGCGTGCGGCATGAGCCGCACCGACCTTTACATGAGCTTCGACCGTCAGCTGGTTAAGGCAGAGCTTGATGTGCTTCACAACTATGTGGTCAGGCGCGCTGCCGGAGAGCCTTTGCAGTACATCGCAGGCGAGGTCGCCTTCCGCCATATCATGGTGAAAACGGCCCCCGGTGTTCTTATCCCCAGGCCCGAAACCGAGGTCCTGGTCAGTGAGGCGCTGTCGCTTCTTCCCGCGGCGCCGCGCCCGCGTGCTGCCGACGATGGCTTCATCGAGGCGCTTGCCAACGGGGCTGACGCTGTTCTTGAGGGGTCGGTCGAGGGCGATTCTTACGACAACGTGCGCCGCGCTGTTCAGGCTGCGCGAGACGAGGTCGCGTCGCGCCAGGGCGATCGAGGGCTTTTGGTTGCCGACATCTGCACGGGCAGCGGCTGCATCGCCTGCTCAATCGCTTACGAACACCCGTCAACGCATGTCGTCGCAACTGATATCGCTCCCGAAGCGCTCGCCTTGGCTGGGCACAACGCCGCCTCCCTTGGCCTGATGGATCGCGTTGACGTCATCGAAAGCGACTTGGGGGAGGGTATCGACCCTTCGCTCGTCGGTTTGTTCGATCTGGTTGTTTCCAACCCGCCATATGTTCCCACTGCGGTTCTCGACGACATTCCCGACGAAGTGTCGAAGTTCGAGCCGCGCCTTGCTCTTGATGGCGGTGCCGACGGCCTTGACTTATTCCGTCGTTTGGTTGGCTGGTGCGCTTTGGCGCTTAAACCTGGCGGCGGATGCGCTTTCGAACTGCACGAGACATGCCTCGACGCAGCGAAGACCATTGCTGAGCAGGCTGGTCTCGTTGATGTTCGCATTGTTTTCGATCTTACGGATCGCCCTCGCGTTCTTACGGCGCGCAAGCCGGCTTAGTCTTCCCAGCAGCAAGCAAAACAAAAGGCAGCGAATCACGCTGCCTTTGCTGTTTAATATTTCATGGCTTGTTTAGAAGACCATCATGAACAGGCTCGCCAAGGCGTAACCGATAAGGCCGCAGCAAGGGAACGTGAGGATCCAGGCGGTAACCATGTTTTTGGCGACATCCCATTTGACATGGCGGGGGTTCTTCGATGCGCCGACGCCCATGATGGCGGCAGTCGATGCGTGCGAAGTGGAGACGGGCATGCCGGTGATCGACGAGATGAACAGTGTGATGATGGTGCTGGTCGATGCGGCGACGCCCTGATATTTCTCGAGTTTGACCATGTCCATGGCAACCGATTTGATGATTCGCTTGCCGCCGATAAGCGTGCCGAGCGAGATCGCCAACGAGCAGGTGATCATCAGCCACAGGGGGAAGCCCGTGGAACCGTCGGTTTCCATGCCGAACGAAAGGGCGATGCCAAGCATTGCGATGGACATGAACTTCTGGCCGTCCTGGGCGCCATGGAGGAAGGAAAGGCCCGCCGCGCAGATATCCTGCGTGATGACGAATACGGTCGAAGTCCTGCGCCTGTCGACGCGCGCGAACAGCCACTCGACGACGCGCACGGCAACCCAACCCAGAAGGAAGCCTGCTGCAAGCGAGAAGACCATGCCGTAGATGACCTTCACCCATTCGCCGGGAACAACGCCCGCAAAACCGTTCATCGCGATGGCGCCGCCGGTGATGCCGGCGATGAGGGAGTGGGACTTCGAGGCGGGGATTCCTTTCCACCAGCAGAAGAAACCCCAGCTGATGGAGGCGATCATGGCAGCCTCAAGCGCCAGGAGCGCCATGTGCGTTTGCCCAGAGAAATTGACCATGCCGAACATGGTATGCGCAACGGCGGTGGAGATGTAGGTCATGCCAACCAGGCCGATGAAGTTGAACACGGCGGCAAGGATGAGCGCGGCGGTGGGCGAGAGGCAGCGGGTGGAGACCGCGGTGGCAATCGCGTTGGGGGCGTCGGTGGCGCCCGAAATAATGGTTACAAGAAGCACGAGCAGGATGATGACTGCAAGTGACGGGTACGTGGCCATTTGAGCCACGAACGCAGCGAGTGAAAGGTCCATCGATGTCCTTCAAGCTGACCAATACGGTTTTACATGGTAAATCCCATGCAAAAAGAGTGTAAACGATTGGTAAGTGATTGGGATATGCGAATGCGAAATGGCGCTATCGTCCAGCTAAAGGTCATTTTTTACAATCCCTTTACAAACGGTTTGCAAAGGGGCTTTCTTGGTACCTTCGTTCCTGTTGCTCGGGTTTGGCATCGCATTCCGTCGATCGGGGGGCGTTGCCTTGTCATTCGTAGTCGTCCGCTGCGGTTTTGCAGGCTGATTACCGAGACGTTTTGCGGTTAAGGCTTGCAATGCCTCATACCGTGGTATATTCGACAAGTCCTACATTAGCGGTAGACTTTGTCCGCAACGTTTCATTCAACAAGTTAGGGAGATTCGTATGACCAGGGTTTACAACTTTTCCGCCGGTCCCGCCGTCCTTCCCGAGGAGGTTCTCAAGCAGGCCGCTGCCGAGATGCTCGACTACCACGGGTGCGGTATGTCCGTTATGGAAATGAGCCATCGCTCGAAGGAGTTCCAGGGAATCATCGACGACGCCGAGGCCGACCTGCGCGAGCTTATGGGCATTCCCGACAACTACCGCGTCATCTTCATGCAGGGAGGCGCTACCGCTCAGTTCGCGGCCATCCCCATGAATCTCATGCGCAACAAGGTTGCCGACTACATCGTTTCCGGCAGCTGGTCCAACAAGGCTGCCAAGGAAGCCCAGATGTATGGTCAAGTGAACATTCTGGCAAGCAGCAAGGACGGTAATTTCAGCTACGTGCCCGAAACCGACGGCCTTAAGATCTCGCCCGACGCGGATTACGTATACATTTGCCAGAACGAGACCATCACCGGCACCACGTATCACAAGCTCCCCGACACTCAGGGCAAGCCCCTTGTTTCCGACGTGTCCTCCATGTTCCTCTCCGAGCCTATGGACGTCTCGAAATACGGCGTTATCTATGGCGGCGTGCAGAAGAACATCGGTCCTGCGGGCGTCGCCATCGTCATCGCTCGAGAAGATCTGGTTACTGACGAGGTTCTCGCGGGCACCCCGACCATCCTTAACTGGAAGGTCAATGCCGATAAGGGCAGCCTGAACAACACCCCGCCGTGCTACACCATTTACATTTGCGGCTTGGTTTTCAAGTGGCTCAAAGCCCAGGGCGGTCTTGAAGGCATCGCGGCCCGCAACCGCGAGAAGGCGCAGCTGCTGTACGATTACCTCGACCAGAGCAAGCTCTTCAAGGGAACGGCTCGCAAGGAGGACCGCTCCATCATGAACGTTCCGTTCATCACGGGCGACGCCGACCTCGACGCCAAGTTCTGCGCCGAGGCCGCCCAGCACGGCATCGCCAACATCAAGGGCCACCGTTCGGTTGGCGGCATGCGTGCAAGCATCTACAACGCCATGCCCATCGAGGGCGTGCAAGCTCTTGTGTCGTTCATGGAGCAGTTCGAGAAGGAAAACGCTTAATTAAGCCTGTGCGAGGCCTGGGCGGTTGCGCGCCGCATGGCCTTTTCCGATCGAAACTCGCTGGCAGCGAATGAATTTCCTGTTCAGCGAATCGTAGATGTTTTCCAACCGTTGGTTACGTTCTTTCATCAAGGCCCGTCTTCGTTTCATGAGGCGGGTCTTTTGCGTGCTATCATTTCATGCGCTTCGTTTCGGAGCATTTTCCAACACATGAAACCAGGGGGATCCATGCCGGTAGATCTTAGCGTATTGAACGGCCCGCAGCGTCAGGCCGCCGAGTGCACCGAAGGGCCGCTGCTTGTATTGGCTGGCGCTGGCTCGGGCAAGACGCGTGTGCTTACATACCGCATCGCTCATATGATCCAAGACCTCGGCGTGGCTCCGTGGGAGATCATGGCCATCACGTTCACGAACAAGGCCGCAGCTGAAATGCGCGAGCGTTTGCAGGGCATCATCGGTGGTCAGGTTCGCGGCATGTGGGTGTCCACGTTCCACAGCATGTGCGTTCGCATCTTGCGCGCCGACGCCGACGTGCTCGGTTTCTCGAAGAACTTCACCATCTACGACGATTCCGATTCGAAGCGTCTGGTGAAGGAGATCATGGCCGAGCTCAATATCGATCCGCGCCGTTATCCCATCAACGCTCTGCGCAATCGCATCTCCACTGCGAAAAACGAGCTGCAGGTTGCGGACGTCTTCGCCGACGCGGCAAGCGACCCGGTGGGAAAGCAGGCCGCGCGCGTTTACAAGGTCATGCAGGAGCGCATGAAGCAGGCCAACGCCTTCGACTTCGACGACCTGCTGCTGTACACCTTCCTCCTGCTGAAGTACCACCCCGAGATCCTGAACGCTTACCAGCAGCGTTTCCGCTATTTGTTGGTGGACGAGTATCAGGATACGAACCATGCCCAGTACGAGCTCACGCGCCTTCTTGCCGCGGGGCATCAGAACATCATGGTCGTCGGCGATGACGACCAGTCCATTTACAGTTGGCGCGGCGCGGACATCCGCAACATCCTTGAATTCGAGAAGGACTACCCCAACTGCGTCACGGTCAAGCTCGAGCAGAACTACCGCAGCGTCGGAAACATCTTGGCGGCGGCTAACGCGGTCATCGCCAACAACCAGTACCGAAAAGCCAAGCGCCTTTTCACCGATTCCGAGAACGGCGAGTGCATTCAGGTGTACACCGCGCCCGATGAACGTGATGAGGGGCGCTGGATCGCCGGTCAGATCGAGAAGCGCCGCAGCGAGGGCATGAGCTACAACCAAATGGCGGTTTTCTACCGCACGAACGCCCAAAGCCGTATGCTTGAAGATATGCTTCTGCGCGCGGGTGTGCCGTATCGCATCGTCGGCGGCACGCGATTCTTCGAGCGCCAGGAAATCAGCGACGTCATGGCTTATCTCACGCTGGTGGTGAACCCCGCCGACGACATGGCTGCCAAGCGCGTCATCAACGTGCCTCGCCGCGGCATCGGCAAGACCACCATCGAGCGCATCGCGGCCATTGCCGCCGAGAACCAAACCACGTTCATGAATGCGGCTGAGCTTTCCATCGTCGACCCCGATCTGCGCGCTCCCACGCGAAACGCCATCGCCGGGTTCGTGTCGGTGCTGAACGAGGCACGTTCCTATGAAGGCGACCTGCGCAAAGTCATCGAGGCCATCATCGACAAGTCGGGTCTTGTCACCGCGCTCGAGCTTGAGAACACCGATGAGGCGCGCAGCCGCATCGAGAACATCAAGGAATTCCTGGGCGTTGTCGACGAGTTCGTCGACACGCACGAAGACGAAGATGCCGTTTTTGAGGCTCCTACTGCGGCGCTGCGCGATGACGGCGGCGATGACGCCGTTCCGTTTGAAGACGGTGGGGCTCCTGCCGTTCGTGTTTTGCGCGGCGACTCTTTGGCCGATTTCGTCGAATGGGTGCGTCTGCGCACCGACCTTGACAGTGCCTCCGATGACGGAACCGCCGTCACGCTTATGACGGTGCATTCGTCGAAGGGCCTCGAGTTCGATTGCGTGTTCGTGGCCGGCATGGAAGAAAGCCTGTTCCCGCACATGAATTCGATGGGCGATTCGTCGGGCATCGAAGAGGAACGTCGTCTTGCCTACGTTGCCATCACGCGTGCACGAAAGTACTTGTACCTCACCTGTGCTTCGCAGCGCCAGATTTTCGGCCAGACGCAGGTGAACCCGCAGTCGCGCTTCATCGGCGAGATCCCTGACGAGCTTCGTGCGACGTCGGGCGTGGGTTCTGCGGGTTTCTCGGGCACGGGCTGGGAGAAGCGTGGAAGCCGTCGTGGCATCGCTGGCTCCGGCTCGGAAGCTGGGGGAGGGCGCGTGTTCGGCAGGTCGAGCGCTTCGGGCTCGGGCGCCAGGGCGCGTGGCGGCTCTTCGAGTTTCGCTCCGTCTCCCGCTGCTCAGAAAAAATCAGGAGCCGCAGGAACGTTCGCCAAGGGCGATGCGGTTACCCACAAGACCTTCGGTCGCGGAACAGTTTCGAAGGTTGACGGCGATACTATATATGTGTACTTCAGCAAGCTTGGTCAGACCAAGAAGCTGCTTAAGGATTACGCGCCCATTGTCAAGATTTCGTAGGGGCGCGAATCGCGGCGTAAAATAGCCAAGGTTATCAGTGAAAGCCCGGCCGATCGAGTCGGCTGGCGTAAGGCCCCGCAGCATGCGGGAACGAAAAGATAAAAGGGGATGTACATGACGGCACCTACCATCGTCGTTGGTCACAAGAATCCGGATAACGACGCCATCTGCGCGGCAGTCGGCTATGCATACTTGAAGAACGAGCTGGCCAAGCGCGATTCCGGTGGCAAGACCAAGCCGACCGAATACGTTCCGGCTCGTCTTGGGCCTCTTCCGCCCGAAACGGCGAAGGTTCTTGAAGAGAACGGCATCGAGCCTCCCATGCTCATCAGCAACCTTCATGCTCGTGTTTCCGATGTCATGACGTCGAATCCGTATTCCATCAAGGCCGATGCTCGTCTTCTTGATGCCGGTCGCGCTATGCGCGAGCACAACGTTCGTGCTTTGGTCGTCGAGAACGAGGACGGCACGTGCCGTGGCCTTATGACCCTGCGCATGCTGGCATGGCGTTATGTCGCGGCTACCGACCTCATGCAGACCGGTGCAGCCGAGAAGGCCGTTGCCGAGGACCTTATCGCTTCCCTCGACCAGAAGGTCGAGGACCTCACCGAGGTCGAGGTTCTGAAGCTCGACAAGGACGGCATCCTGTCCGAGGCCGTTGACGAGCTTATGACCAGCTCTCTTCGCGAGGCTCTCGTTATCGACGAGCAGGGTCGCGCCGCAGGCATCGTCACTCGTTCCGACGTCGCCGTTCGTCCGCGCCGCAAGGTCATCCTGGTCGACCATAACGAGCTTCGTCAGGCTGCCGACGGCATCGAGGAGGCCGAGGTCGTCGAGGTTATCGATCATCATCGCATCGCCGATGTCAGCACGGTCAACCCCATCAAGTTCATGAACCTCCCCGTAGGCTCGACCGCAACGATCGTTGCCATGGAGTTCAACCGCTTGGGCGTCGAGCTTCCGCAGAACATCGCTCGCGTGCTGCTGTCGGCCATCATGACCGACACGGTTATGCTGAAGTCCCCGACCGCAACCGACATCGATGCTCAGGTTGCCAACAAGCTGGGTGAAATCATCGGGGAAGAGCCCATCGCTTACGGCATGCGCGTGTTCCGTATGCGCGGCGGCGACGCTGACATGCCCATCGAGAAGTTCGTTGGCGCCGATTCCAAGGAGTTCGAGCTCCCCGACGGCGGCGTCGTTCTTATCGCTCAGCACGAGACCGTCGACCTTGCCACGTGCATGCAGCGCGAGAAGGAGATCCGCGCACACATGAACAAGCTCCTGAACGACCATGGCTATGTCTTCGTGCTGCTTATGGTCACCGACATCTTGGCTGAGGGCAGCCAGTTCATCTGCGAAGGCGATCGTCGCATCGTCAATCGCGCGTTCGACATCAGTTGCACGGGCGAGGGCGGCACGTGGATGCCCGGCGTTCTTTCGCGTAAGAAGCAGGTTGCCGCTCGCGTTCTTGGCGCTTAGGCATCGGCATCGGACAGGTGTTTTTCGAAGCCCCTTGGTTGTTCCAAAAACAATGACGCAACGCTCCCTCGGCATCGTGACGGGGGAGCGTTCTTTATTTCGCCGCACTAGGTTTTACGGTTGCTCAGTAGTCGGAAGGCGGCAATGTCCGGTTTCGACCCGTTAATTAGCAGATTGCGAATGAAATACGCGCGAGATGTGACGTGTTTGTGATTGCGGAATTCAAACAACGCATTGACCTGCACGAACGTGAGTTATGGAGTATGGATACACCCGGGTGCGTGGCGTTTGACAGCCCCTGTAGCCGATGATAAAGTTTCGATTCGCGTCTGAAAGGGCGTAGGTTTTCGTGTGCGTATCAGCTGAACGCACAGAAAGCGAGAAATGGTAACAACTTTGGTAGCAACCACGGATGACCAGCGCAAAGGGGGAGGCCAACGCCAAGCTGAAGCGCAGGTCGGCGTGAAGGATTAAAGAAGGAGAAGAAGTTGCCTACAATCAACCAGTTGGTCCGCAAGGGCCGCAAGAAGCAGGTCGACAAGAAGAAGACCCCGGCTTTGAAGGGCAACCCGCAGAAGCGCGGCGTGTGCACCCGTGTGTACACCACCACGCCTAAGAAGCCGAACTCGGCTCTGCGTAAGGTTTGCCGTGTCCGCCTTGTCAACGGCATGGAGGTTACCGCCTACATCCCCGGCATCGGCCACAACCTGCAGGAGCACTCCATGGTGCTTATCCGCGGCGGTCGTGTTAAGGACCTCCCCGGTGTCCGTTACAAGGTCATCCGTGCGGCTCTCGACTGCGCTGCAGTCAACAACCGCATGCAGGCTCGCAGCCGCTACGGCGCTAAGCGTCCTAAATAAGTAATCGATAAGTCGCGCGGGCAAAAAGCCTAATGGGGACAAAGGGTCCCTCGAAGCGCGCAGGAACATGAAGGAGTAATACATGCCGCGTCGTGCAGCAGCAATCCGCCGCGAAGTGCAGCCGGATGCAAAGTACAACAACCGTTTGGTCACCCAGCTGATCAACAAGGTCCTCCTTGACGGCAAGAAGTCCGTCGCCGAGGGCATCGTCTATGGCGCTTTCGACCTGGTCGAGGCTAAGACTGGCGAGGATCCCCTGTCCGTCTTCAAGAAGGCCATGGACAACGTCCGCCCCACGCTCGAGGTTAAGCCGAAGCGTGTCGGTGGTGCTACCTACCAGGTGCCGATGGAGGTCAACTCCCGTCGTGCCACCACGTTGGCCATCCGTTGGATCGTCGACTTCTCCCGCAAGCGTCGTGAGCACACCATGAAAGAGCGCCTTGCCGCTGAGATCATGGATGCTGCCGAGGGTCAGGGCGCTTCCGTCAAGCGTCGCGAGGACCTCTACAAGATGGCCGAGTCCAACCGTGCGTTCTCGCACTACCGTTTCTAGGAAAGGTTAAGCATAATGGCTGCTAAAACCTCCCTTGAGCATACGCGTAACTTCGGTATCATGGCCCACATCGATGCAGGCAAGACCACCACGACCGAGCGTATCCTCTACTACACGGGCAAGACCCACAAGATCGGTGAGGTTCATGACGGCGCTGCCACCATGGACTGGATGGCTCAGGAGCAGGAGCGCGGCGTAACCATCACCGCTGCTGCTACCACGTGCTTCTGGAAGAAGGACGGCGCTGAGTACCGTTTCCAGATCATCGACACCCCGGGCCACGTTGACTTCACCGCCGAGGTTGAGCGCTCCCTGCGCGTTCTCGACGGCACTGTTGCGGTTTTCGACGCTGTTGCCGGTGTTCAGCCGCAGTCCGAAACCGTTTGGCGTCAGGCCGAGCGTTACGGCGTTCCGCGTATCGCTTTCATCAACAAGTACGACCGCGTTGGCGCTGATTTCATTCATGCAATCCAGACCATGCGTGACCGCCTTGGTGCAAACGCAGTTGCCGCTCAGCTCCCCATGGGCGCCGAGGACAATTTCTGGGGCGTTATCGACCTCGTTACCATGACCGCATGGGACTTCAAGGCCGATGACAAGGGCATGACTTATCCCGAGCCCATGGACGCCATCCCGGCCGAGTTCGCCGACGATGCTGCAATGTATCGTCAGGAGCTTGTTGACGCCGCAGCTGACTGCGACGACGATCTGATGGAGAAGGTCCTCATGGACGAGGAGATCTCCGTCGAAGAGCTTAAGGCTGCTTTGCGCAAGGGCGTCATCGCTTGCAAGATCAACCCGGTCTTCGTTGGCTCTGCCTACAAGAACAAGGGCGTTCAGGAACTGCTCGACGCTGTTGTCGACTACTTGCCTGCTCCGACCGACGTTCCCGCCATCAAGGGTACCAACCCTGCTACTGGCGAAGAGGACGAGCGTCCGAGCGATCCCAAGGCTCCGTTCAGCGCGCTGGCCTTCAAGATCATGACCGATCCGTTCGTTGGCAAGCTTACCTATCTGCGTGTTTACTCTGGTAGCCTCGAGGCTGGTTCCTATGTGGCCAACGCCACGAAGGACAAGAAAGAGCGCATCGGCCGTCTTCTGCAGATGCACTCCAACCAGCGTATCGACATCGATTCTTGCTCCGCTGGCGACATCGTTGCCGTTGTCGGCCTGAAGAACACCACCACGGGTGACACCCTGTGCGACGAGGACGCTCCGATCATCCTCGAGTCCATGCAGTTCGCTGACCCGGTTATCGACATCGCCGTCGAGCCCAAGACCAAGGCCGAGCAGGATAAGATGGGCCTTGCCCTTCAGAAACTCGCCGAGGAGGACCCGACCTTCCGCGTTTCCACCAACCAGGAAACCGGCCAGACCATCATCGCCGGCATGGGCGAGCTCCATCTGGAGATCATCGTCGACCGTCTGCTGCGCGAGTTCAAGGTCGAGGCTAACGTCGGTAAGCCTCAGGTTGCTTATCGCGAGACGGCTACCCAGCCCGCTCTCAACGTTCAGGGCAAGTTCGTCCGTCAGTCCGGCGGCCGTGGCCAGTACGGTGACGTCGTCATCAACCTGTACCCGCAGGAGCAGGGCAAGGGCTACGAGTTCGAGAACAAGATCGTCGGCGGCGTCGTGCCGAAGGAGTACATTCCTTCGGTCGACAAGGGCATCCAGGAGGCTCTCTCCACTGGTGTTCTGGCTGGCTATCCTGTCGAGGACATCCGCGTCGAGCTCATCGACGGTTCTTACCATGAAGTCGACTCCTCCGAGGCGGCATTCAAGGTTGCCGGTTCCATGGCATTCAAGGCCGCTATGAAGAAGGCCGCTCCGGTCATCCTCGAGCCTGTCATGGCCGTTGAGGTCGAGACTCCTGAAGAGTACCTCGGCTTCGTCATGGGCGATATCCCCAGCCGTCGTGGCATGATCCAGGGCCAGGAACAGCGCAGCAACACCGTTGCCGTCACTGCTAAGGTTCCTCTGGGCGAGATGTTCGGTTATGCAACCGAGCTGCGCAGCGGCACTCAGGGTCGCGCTACTTACACCATGCAGTTCGACTCTTATCAGCCGGTTCCCAAGAGCGTGGCAGAAGACATTATCAGCAAGGCCGGCGGCAACGCTTCTTAAGCGGATGCACGTAGCTTAATTTGGAAGGAAAACAAGTGGCTAATCAGAAGATTCGCATCCGCTTGAAGGGTTACGACCATGAGATCGTGGATCAGTCCACCAAGCTCATCGTCGACACCGCTCAGAAGACGGGTGCCAAAGTAAGTGGTCCCATCCCGCTGCCGACGGAGCGCAACCTGTTCACCGTCGTTCGCGGCCCGCACGTCGACAAGGACTCCCGTGAGCAGTTCGAGATGCGCACTCATAAGCGCCTCATCGACATCCTCGAGCCCACGCCCAACACGGTTGATTCGCTCATGCGCCTCGACCTCCCGGCTGGTGTCGACATCGAGATCAAGCTGTAAGGGGGATACCGAGAATGATCAACGCTATCTTCGGTAAAAAGGTCGGCATGACCCAGATTTTCGACGAGAACGACAAGATCGTCCCCGTCACCGTTATCCAGGCAGAGCCCAACACGGTTTGCCAGGTGAAGACCGCTGAGACCGACGGCTACGAGGCTGTTCAGCTCGGTTTCGGCGACATCAAGGAGAAGAAGGTCAACAAGCCCATGGGCGGTCACTTCGCCAAGCAGGGCGTTGCACCTCGTCGTTACCTCCGCGAGGTCCGCGTCGAGTCCGGCGCCGAGCACACTCTCGGTGAGCTGCAGACCGTCGCTGCTTTCGCTGACGTGAAGAAGGTCGACGTCACCGGTACCTCCAAGGGTAAGGGTTTCGCTGGCGTTATCCGTCGCTATGGCTTCGCGGGCGGCCCTGGCGGACATGGTGCGCACTTCCATCGCGCTCCCGGTTCCGTCGGCCAGTGCGCTACGCCCTCCCGCGTCTTCAAGGGCGTCCGCATGCCGGGTCACATGGGCTGCGACCGCGTCACCGTTAAGAACCTCGAGGTCGTTCGCGTTGATGAGGACATGAACCTCATCCTCGTCAAGGGCGCCGTCCCCGGCGGCAAGAACGGCATCGTCCGCGTGCGCATGGCCTAATGAACTGAACCGTTAAGGAGCAATATCACATGACTGCTATCGATATCAAAGACGCCAAGGGCGCAACGGCGGGTACCGCCGAGCTCGCAGCGTCCGTGTTCGGCATCGAGCCGAACGTACCGGTGATGCATCAGGTCGTCCGCGCTCAGCGTGCCGCCTGGCGTCAGGGTACTCATGACACCCGCACCCGCGGCGAGGTCCGTGGCGGCGGCAAGAAGCCTTGGAAGCAGAAGGGCACCGGCCGTGCTCGCCAGGGTTCTATCCGCTCGCCCCAGTGGCGTGGCGGCGGCACCGTTTGGGGTCCGCATCCTCGTTCTTACGCTTTCAAGGTGAACAGCAAGGAAATCAAGCTTGCTATGCGCTCTGCTCTCTCCGCCAAGCTCGCTGACGGTCAGCTGACCGTTGTTGACGACTTCGGCTTCGAGAAGCCTTCTACCAAGGCTGCAATCGCTGCTATGAAGGCACTCGGCCTTGAGGGTCGTACCACCATCATCGTTGCCAGCGACGACGTCGAGACGTTCCTGTCTTTCCGCAACGTTCCGGCCGTCATCGTTGTTCCCGCAACCGAGATCAACACCTATGAGATTCTTGACAACAAGAACCTCGTCATCACCACGCAGGCTCTGAAGCGCATCGAGGAGGTGCTTGCATAATGAAGGACGCTCGCAGCATCATCATCCGCCCCATCATCACCGAGCATAGCTACGATGCAATGGAGCAGAACAAGTACACCTTCGAGGTAGCCAAGAACGCCAACAAGGTTGAGATCGCCAAGGCAATCGAAGAGCTGTTCAACGTCAAGGTCGTTAAGGTTAACACCCTGAACGTCAAGCCCAAGACCAAGCGCGTTCGCGTTGTCGAGGGTCTTACCCGCACCTGGAAGAAGGCTGTCGTCACCCTTAAGGACGGCGACACCATCGAGATCTTCGCTTCCTAATCAACGGTTGACGGACAACTCGCTTTTTAGAAAGGCACCCTGCATGGGGTGCCTTTCTTTTTGGGTATAATCAGTTGAAAGAGATTGAATATCGCGGGTGCGCCCGCCTTCAGAGGGGTGTCGTGCATGAGTTTCGTAGAGTTCCATGACGTTAAGAAGATCTACCAAATGGGCGAGGTCGAAGTCGTTGCCGTTGCGGGTATGACCTTTTCCATTGAGGAAGGCGAGTTCGTCTGCATTGTAGGTCCCTCTGGTGCCGGCAAAACCACGCTTCTTAACATGCTCGGAGGCATGACTGGCTGCACATCAGGCAAGATCCTCCTTGATGGTCGCGAGATCAACGGCCTCGGCGAGCGCGATCTTACGCTGTATCGTCGCCACGATATCGGCTTCGTGTTCCAGTTTTACAATCTCGTCCAAAACCTCACTGCACTCGAGAATGTCGAGCTTGCCTCTCAGATCTGCCGCGACCCGCTCGATGCAGCCGAGGTTATGGGGCAGGTTGGCTTGTCGCATCGCTTGAACAATTTCCCCTCGCAGCTTTCCGGTGGCGAGCAGCAGCGAGTCGCCATTGCGCGCGCGTTGGCTAAAAATCCCAAGCTTCTTCTTTGTGACGAGCCCACGGGTGCTCTTGATTATCAGACCGGTAAGGCAATTCTCAAGCTGCTTCAGGATACTTGTCGCAACACTGGTAAAACCGTCATCCTCATCACGCATAACCTTGCATTCACGGCCATTGCCGACCGCGTGATCCATGTGCGCGAGGGTCGTGCGGCATCCGTCGAAGTGAATGCCAACCCTGTTTCCGCCGACACGCTTGAATGGTAGTTCTATGGCTAGCGCATTCGGAAAAGATGTCCTTCGATCGATAACCAAGAAGGTTGGCAGGTTCATTGCCTTGGCTGCCATCGTCGGCTTGGGCGTGGGCTTTTTTGCCGGCTTGCGCATGACTGCGCCCGACATGAAAAGCACGGCCGATCAATACCACGACTCCACTTCAACCATGGATCTGCGTATTGCATCTACCATGGGCCTTAATGCCGACGACATTGACGCGATAGCCGGGCTTGATGGCGTCGATCAGGTCATGCCCGCCTTTGAAACCGATGCCGTTGCATCCCTTAACGGCAAGCAGCACACGTTCCGCATCCACTCATTGCCCGAAGCTGCAACTGGTGAATCTGACTCTCGCACGTCGGGGATTGTTCGGGAAAACGCGAAGGGCGCTTATCTCAACCAGCTTGTTGTTGACGAAGGACGACTGCCCGAGAAGGCGGGGGAGTGCGTCATCTCGGCTGATGTGGTTCTGGAAACGACCCCTTCGATCGGCGATGTCATCACTGTCGATTCCGGTGTGGGCGATATCGATGACGTTCTGACAACGCGCACGCTCACCATCGTCGGCAAGGTTCATTCGCCCTATTACGTCCAATCGGCAAGCCTTGGCACAAGCACGTTGGGTTCGGGCGTGGTCCAGGAGTACGTTTACACAACCGAGTCCACATTTGCCAAGGATTACCCCATCACGGAGGCTTTCGTAACGGTCAAGGGCGCAAAGGGGCTGCATGCCTCATCCGATGCGTACCAAAGCCTTGTCGATTCGGTTTCTGAAGAGATCGCATCGATTTCCGACGATCGCGAGCAAGTGCGTCTTGAGCAGTTGAAGGGCGACGCCCAAAAGGAACTTGACGAATCCCGTGCCGAATTCGAGAAGGAAAAAGCCGACACTGAAGCCGAGCTGTCTGATGCCAAAACGAAGCTCGACAATGCGCTGAATGAGATCACGGTTAACGAATCGAACCTCGTTGAAGCTCAGCGTCAGCATGATGCGGGCGTCAGCGAGCTCGCCCAGAAAAGAGCGGACGCCAAAGTTGCTTTTGAGTCTGCGGAACAGCAAATCGTCGACAGTCAGTCACGGATCGACGAGGGACGCCAGGCTCTCGAGCAGGGTGAGCAGCAGTACGCAGTAGGTCAGACCGAGTATCAGCAGAACCAAAGCGCTCTTGATGCCCGGCGGGTCGCATACGAACAATCGGGTGTGATCGACCCTTATACCGAGGCTGTTCTATCGGCTACCCAGGCGAAGCTTGACGAGGTGAAAGCTCAGCTTGCGCAGTCGCGCACTCAACTCGACCAAACCAAGGTTCAGCTTGACGAGGGTCAAGCGCAAATCGATCAAGCGAAAACCCAGCTTCAGCAGCAAAAGACCGAAACCGAAGCAGCTATGGCTGCTGCCGAACAACAGCTTGCCAGCGCTCAGCAACAAATCAACGACGGGTGGTCTCAAATCCAGTCGGGTAAAGACAGCTATGCAAGCGGTCTTGCCGAGTATAACGACGGTCGTGCCAAGGCCGATAGCGAGTTCGCCGAGGCCGAGCAGAAGATCGCCGACGCCCAGGACGAGATCGGTTCAATTGAGCGTCCCGACTGGCTCATCATGGATAGAACGAAGAATGTGGGCTTGGTGAGCTTCACGTCCGACGCCGACCGCGTCGACCACATCGCTTCCGTGTTCCCCTTCATCTTCTTCTTAGTTGCCGCATTGGTCGCGCTCACCACCATGACGCGTATGGTCGATGAGGAGCGCGTGCTTATCGGCACCTACAAGGCTTTGGGGTACTCGCGCAGTCGCATCGCGTGGAAGTATCTTGGTTACGCCGTGGCTGCTTCGGGCATCGGTTCTTTCCTGGGTATCTTGCTCATGGGCAAGAGCCTGCCCGTTGTCATCATGTATGCGTACGCGATCATTTATTACGTTCCAATGGGAGGTCTCTCGTTCGACCCCCTCATCACCGCTATGTCAGCGGGCCTGGGCATCGGCATCACCGTTCTTGCTACTGCAATTGCGGCGTTCGCGCAGCTGAAGGAAGACCCGGCAAGTCTTATGCAGCCTCGTGCGCCGAAGGCCGGTAAGCGAATCATCCTTGAGCGGATCACGCCGATCTGGAGCCACTTGTCGTTCTCGTGGAAGGTTACGGCGCGCAATATCTTCCGTTACAAAAAGCGCTTCTTCATGACGCTTATCGGAATCGCGGGTTGTACGGCTCTCATGCTTACCGGATGGGGTCTGCGCGACTCGATCAACGACATCATTGACACGCAGTACGGCCAGCTCATCCATTACACCTCTACCATCACACGCACCAGCAACGCTTCTCAGGAAGACATCGATAAAATCGAATCCGTTCTGACTAACGATTCCGTCGTGACCGATTTCACCGAGGCGTATTACGAGACCATGCTGGTCGTTGACGAGGCAGGGGAGGATCATCGCGCAAGCATCGTCGTCCCGAAGGATCTGACCGAGTTCCCCAAAGTGTGGACCCTTCGCGATCGCTTGTCGCACGATCCCATTCCCATGAAGGCCGATAGTGTGGTGGTCTCCGAGAAACTTGCTATCGACCTGGGCGTTCGGGTTGGCGACACCTTAAGCGTCGCTGCACAGGACACCATGGGCAACGCCGAGAACGAGTGTCATTCGCTTACGGTTACCGGCATCGCCGAGAATTATCTTCATGATTATCTGTTCGTGGGCGCTGACGCGTATCGCGAGGCGTTCGGGATCGATCCCGATTACGCGACGTGGTACGCCTGCATTGGCGAGAATCAAGACGAGCGCACCATCTTCGATGAGCAGATGTCCGAGATCGACGGCGTGAAGACGCTGGCGTACAACGATGAGATCATCAAATCGTACCGCTCTATGCTCAAGAGCGTCGACTTGATCGTGGTCATCCTGGTGGTTGCTGCTGCGCTTCTTGCGTACATCGTTTTGTACAACCTCACCAACATCAACGTCGAGGAACGCGTTCGCGAAATCGCGACGCTCAAGGTGCTTGGCTTCACCAGGCGCGAGACGTACGCATACATTTTCCGCGAGATCCTTATCACGGTGGTGCTCGGTTGCTTGCTCGGCCTGTTCCTGGGCATCTTCCTCGAGGCGTTCGTAGTTCAATCCGCTGAGGTTGATCAAGCTATGTTCGGTCGAATCATCCACCCCATGAGCTTTGTCATATCGTTCGTGCTCACGGTTGCTTTCGCGTGTCTGGTTCTGTTTCTCATGCGCCATAAGTTGGCTCGAATCGACATGGTTGAAAGTTTGAAATCCACGGAGTAGGGGACATACGTTAGAATAATCTGGTTAATTAGACGGGAGCGACGTCGGCGTGCAGCCGACGTCGGTTGTTAAGGAGCAATCAATGAAGGTAGTTCAGCTTGCAAAAGACGAGCAGTCGGTGACCCTTGAGGTCACGGCAACCGAGCAGGAAGTCAACCGTGCGTTCGAAGTTGCCGAGATCAACTTCTGCCAGGCTATGGGTGTTCGCATGGATCCCCAGAAGACCCTCGCACAGTCTGCTGCCGAGCAAATGGGCATCAGCAACCTCGACATGCTGGTGAACCAGCAGGCCGTCGATGCCCTTGTTCCCATGGCCATCGACAAACACGGCGTGTACCCTGCGTTCATGCCGTCCATCGAGAACGCCGACCTTGTCATGCGCGGTAAGCCGTTCAAGTTCACCGTGAACGTCATCGTCAAGCCCGAATTCGAGCTTGCATCGTACGACCCGGTTTCCATCTCTGTGTTCCCGTACGACGGCGACGAGGCCACGGTTGAGCAGCAGCTCCATCAGATGCTCGTCAATCGCGCCGAGTTCGTCGACGTTGAAGAGGATCGCCCTCTCGTTAACGGCGACGCAGCTTTCCTGTCCTTGGTCTGCAAGCAGGACGGTAACGAGATCAAGCCCCTTACCACCGAAGGTCGCACGTATGTGCTGGGCTCTGGCGGCATGCCCGCTACTTTCGAGCAGAACGTCATCGGCATGAAGAAGGGCGAGACCAAGACGTTCACGTTCGAGGCTCCGCGTTACGACGGATCCTCTGACAAGATCGAGCCTTACGAGGCAACCGTTGGCGTTATCTCCATTCAGAAGGAGATCGTGCCCGAGCTTACTGACGAGTGGGTCGCTCAGAATTCTTCCGACTACAAGACGGTTGCCGATCTTCGCGAGGCCCTTACCAAGGAAGTCCACCGCGTTCGTCGCGCGCAGTACGACGACTATGTTCGCAATGTTGCATCGGTTGAGCTTTCAAAGCGCTTCATGGGCCATATCCCCGACGAGGTCTTCGAGGGCACCCGTACCAAGATCACTAACGACCTGCGTCAGCAAGTTAGCTCTCAGGGCATCCGCTGGGAGGAGTTCGTCTCGCGCAACGGTGGGGAAGAGCAGGTAGAGCGCAACATCTTCATGCAGACGCGTCAGTCGCTGGTGCAGTGCTATGCGCTTGACGCGATTTTCCGCACCCAGGGTCTTAAGGTTACCGAGCAGGATATCAAGGACGTCTGCGAGCAAATCAACCCGCAGCTGCCCGATGAGGCTCGTAAGATGATGGGGGAGCAGGGCTACGGTTTCTCGCTGCGCGAGTCCGCCGAGCGCTACTGCGCCAGCAAGTGGGTTGTCGAACATGCTCAGATCACTTATAAGAACCCCGAGACTCAGGAAGAGCAGGCTGAGTAGCTGATGCTCGGTCGCGTGCTTCTCATAGCGAACCCCACGGCGCAGAACAGCGCGGCGGCTGAAGCGATCGACGTCGCTGCAGGCCTTGTTTCGGTTCTGCCTGGTTGCGAGTCGCTTGAGGTGGCCACGACCAATGCCCCGGGTCATGCAAAGGACATCGCTTCCAAGGCCCAGGGTTTCGACACCTTTGTCGCGCTGGGCGGAGACGGCCTGGTTCATGAGGTGTGCAATGGAATCATGATGCGCGACGACGTCGCTGTTCGCAGCGACGCCGCGCGCATTCAGATGGGTCTCATCCCATTTGGGTCGGGTAACGATTATGCTCGCACGCTTGGCATGTCGACCGACCTGAAAACAGCTGCCGTGCAGCTGGCCGAAGCCCGACCCGCAATGCTCGACGTCGGCGTATGCAACGGCGAGTACTTCTGCGAAACGCTGTCGTTCGGTCTTGATGCCGCAATCGCGCTCGATACGGTCGAGCGCCGCAAACGCACAGGTAAAACAGGCACTCAGCTGTATCTTGCAAGCGGAATCGATCAGCTGCTCCATCATCTCGATATCCATACCGCAACGGTTCGCTTCGACGATTTGCCGCCCCAAACCGTCGACATGCATTTGCTTGCCGTCCAGATCGGCAGAACCTACGGGGGAGGCTTCGCGGTTTGCCCCGAAGCCAATGTTCAAGATGGCCTTTTCGACGTCTGCATTGCTCGTGCGCCTATGACCTTGGCTCAAGCCGGCCTTACGTTCGCCCTTGCGAAAGACGGTCATCACACTAAGCGGAAGAAGATCGAGTTTCATCGTGCGAAGAAGGTCTCTATTTCGTTCGAAAAGATCCTTCCAGTTCAAATCGATGGAGAAAAGATGGAGGCACTAACGTTCGACGTCTTGTGCATCCATCAATCCTTGTGCGTTCTTCGCACCGAGAAGGCGCGCTAGGGAAGTTTGCGCACCGGGTATTCACCCTTTTAAAACCCCAAGTTAATCGATGTTTTGCAGGTTGTGGGTAGGTTATGAACGCCCAACCTGCGCTTGTGCGTTCAGCACCTTTGCCCTTATAATATCCAATTGCGTTCGGAGAGGTATGGATACACCCGGACGCGTGGGTTACGGAGTCAGCGCGCATGCCTCTTCATGTGCGATCTGGCAATCGTGCCCGCGAAGTGCAAGGGACCTTCGGTGTACGACGAGGCGTGCGAGCGAAGGTCTATCAGACAGGCTGTTTGCGAACTGACTATCCGCAGATAAGCCTAGGAAAGGAAAAGAAGAATGGGAGTCAAGCAGTACAAGCCGACTAGTCCCGGACGTCGTTTCCAGATGGTCTCCGACTTTGCCGAGATCACCACGGACAAGCCCGAGAAGTCGCTCCTTGCGCCTCTGTCTAAGAAGGCAGGCCGCAACAACAACGGTCGCATCACCACCCGTCACCAGGGCGGCGGCCACAAGCGTCGTTACCGTATCATCGACTTCAAGCGCAACAAGGACGGCGTGCCCGCCAAGGTCGCTACCATCGAGTACGACCCCAACCGCTCCGCCCGCATCGCGCTCCTTCATTACGTCGACGGTGAGAAGCGCTACATCCTTCATCCGAAGGGCCTGCATGTAGGCGATATGGTCATCTCCGGTCCCGATGCCGACATCAAGCCCGGCAACGCAATGCCGCTGGCCAACATCCCCGTCGGTACTCTCATCCATGCCGTTGAGCTCCAGCCTGGCAAGGGCGCTGCACTTGCCCGTTCCGCTGGCACCAGCATCCAGCTCATGGGTAAGGAAGGCAAGTACGCCATCCTGCGTATGCCTTCTTCCGAGATGCGTCGCGTTCTGCTCACCTGCCGTGCGACCATCGGCGAGGTTGGCAATGCCGAGCATGCCAACATCAAGATCGGCAAGGCCGGCCGTAATCGCTGGCTTGGCGTTCGTCCTACCGTTCGCGGTACCGTTATGAACCCGGTCGACCATCCCCATGGCGGTGGCGAGGGCAAGAACAAGACTTCTGGCCGTCACCCTGTTTCTCCGTGGGGCGTTCCTACCAAGGGCCATCGTACCCGCAACCCGAAGAAGGCTTCGAGCAAGCTGATCATTCGCCGTCGCAAGAAGTAATGCTTAACGTTAAGGAGCTATAAGTGAGCAGAAGTTTGAAGAAAGGACCTTTCGTCGAGCCGCGCCTCTTGGGCCGCATCATCGCGATGAATGAAGCTGGCGAGAAGAACGTTGTCAAGACGTGGTCCCGTGCAAGCACCATCTTCCCGGAGATGGTTGGCCACACGATCGCCGTTCATGACGGTCGTAAGCACGTCCCCGTATATGTTACCGAGTCCATGGTTGGCCACAAGCTGGGCGAGTTCGCCCCTACGCGCACCTTCAAGGGTCACGCGGCCGACAAGAAGAAGAAGTAAGGAGGAGTAAACGATGGAAGCAAAAGCAATCGCGCGTTACGTCCGCGTTTCTCCCCGCAAGGCTCGCGTGGTAGTCGACCTGGTCCGCGGTAAATCCGTCCCCCAGGCTCAGGAGATCCTCGCTTTCACCAACCGCGGCATCGCCGAGACGGTCGAGAAGGTTCTGAACTCCGCAGTCGCCAACGCCGAGAACCTGCACCATGTGCGCCCCGAGGCTCTTTATGTCAAGGAGTGCTACGTCGACGAGGGCCCCACGCTGAAGCGTATCCGTCCTCGCGCTAAGGGTTCCGCATCGCGCATCAACAAGCGCACGGCCCACATCACCATTGTCGTTGCTACCCGAGAGGAGGCATAAAGCCTTATGGGTCAGAAAGTAAGCCCTACCGGTTTCCGCCTCGGCATCACCGAGGATTGGCGCAGCCGCTGGTACGCAAATAAGGACTACGCCGCCAACCTCGAGAACGATCTTGCTATCCGTAGCTTCCTCGAGAAGGAACTTGACCGCGCTGCCGTTTCCGGCGTCGAGATCGAGCGCGCTGGTGACAAGACCAAGGTCATCATCACCACTGCTCGTCCGGGCGTTGTCATCGGCAAGAAGGGCGCCAAGATCGACGAGCTCCGTCGCGACCTCGAGAAGATCGCTACCGGCACCGTCTCCGTTGAGGTCATCGAGGTCAAGCGCCCCGAGCTCGACGCTCAGCTCGTTGCCGAGTCCATCGCCGAGCAGCTCGTCGGCCGCGTCGCTTTCCGTCGCGCCATGCGCAAGGCTGTTCAGTCCGCACGCAAGAGCGGTGCCAAGGGCATCCGCATCCAGTGCTCCGGTCGTCTCGGTGGCGCTGAGATGAGCCGCCGCGAGTGGTACGGCGAGGGTCGTATCCCGCGTCACACTCTGCGCGCCAAGATCGACTACGGTTTCTCTACCGCAGCTACCACGATGGGTTCCATCGGCATTCAGGTTTGGATTTATCACGGCGACGTTATGCCCGGCCAGAAGGCTCCGCAGCCTGCACTGGAGGGTTCGTCTCGCCCGAGTCGTCCGCGTCGCGGCAATGGCCGTCCGCGCAACGATCGTAACGAGAGGGGTGCTAAGTAAATGCTCGTACCTAAGCGTGTTAAGCACCGCAAGGTGCAGCGCGGTTCCATGAAGGGCAAGGCCAAGGGTGGAACCCGTCTGAACCACGGAGAGTTCGGTATCCAGGCTCTTGAGGCTGCTTGGATCACCAACCGTCAGATCGAGGCTGCTCGTGTTGCCATGACTCGTGAGATGAAGCGTGGCGGCAAGGTCTGGATCACCATCTTCCCGGATAAGCCTATCACCCAGAAGCCTGCAGAAACCCGCATGGGTTCCGGCAAGGGTAATCCCGAGGGCTGGGTTGCCGTTGTCAAGCCTGGCCGCATCATGTTCGAGGTCGGCGGCGTTGAAGAGGCTGTCGCCAAAGAGGCACTCCGTCTTGCAATCAACAAGCTTCCTATCAAGTGCAAGATCGTGACTCGTGAAACGGAAGGTCAGGAATAAATGAAACCAGCAGAGATTCGCGAGCTTTCCGCCGAAGATTTGCAGGCTAAGCTCAAAGAAGCGCGCGCGGAGCTTTTCAATCTGCGCTTCCAGATGGCTACCAGCCAGCTTGACAACACCGCTCGCGTCGGTCAGGTCAAGAAGGACATCGCCCGCATTCAGACCGAGATGCGTGCTCGTGAGCTGAAAGCTCTGAACTAGGGCACGTCGAGGAAGGTAGATTAGCAATATGACTGATGAACGCAACAACCGAAAGGTCCGTCAGGGCGTTGTCGTGAGCGATGCCAATGACAAGACCATCGTTGTGCAGATCACTGAGCGCAAGCCGCATCCTATTTACGGCAAGATGATGACCAGCACTAAGAAGCTGCACGCTCATGACGAGAACAACGAGGCTCATGTTGGCGATACCGTTTCCATCATGGAGACGCGTCCGCTGTCCAAGATGAAGCGTTGGCGCCTCGTCGAGATCGTTGAGAAGGCCAAATAGTCTGCGGTTAACACCGTATGCTCTATAGGAAAGTTAGGTAGAAGCAATGATTCAGGTGCAAACCATGCTCCAGGTGGCCGATAACTCCGGCGCTCGCAAGGTGCAGTGCATCAAGGTCCTCGGCGGCACCGGCCGTCGCTACGCGGGCCTCGGTGACGTGATCATCTGCAGCGTTAAGGAAGCTATCCCTAACGCCGCCGTCAAAAAGGGCGATGTTGTGCGCTGCGTCGTCGTTCGCACGAAGAAGGAAGTTCGTCGCAACGATGGCAGCTACATCAAGTTCGACCAGAACGCCGCTGTTCTCATCAACGAGGATGGAACGCCTCGCGGCACGCGTATCTTCGGGCCTGTTGCCCGCGAGCTGCGCGAGAAGAAGTACATGAAGATCGTGTCTTTGGCACCGGAAACTCTGTAGGGGAGGTGTTCGCAGAATGAGCGGTATGAACATCAAGAAAGACGACATCGTTAAGGTCATCGCCGGCAAGGATAAGGGCAAAGAGGGCAAGGTCCTCTCCGCGCTCCCTGCTCGCAACCGTGTCGTGGTCGAGAAGGTCAACATCCACAAGAAGGCCCTTCGTCCGACCCAGCAGAACCCCCAGGGCGGCATCTCGTCGATCGAGGCTCCGCTTCACGTGTCCAACGTGATGCTGGTTTGCCCCAGCTGCAAGCAGCCCACTCGCGTTGCTCATCGCATCGACGAGAACGGCAAGCATCGCGTCTGCAAGAAGTGCGGCAAGGACATCGATTAATTGTTGTGGGCTTAAAGCGAAGTGCCTTTTCACGGTCGCTTTAGGCCCCTATACTATGACCCCGGTGCTTTTAGGGGACGCAGGGTCGGTAATCCTGCGTTTAATTCATCGAAAGGATTTGAACACATGGCTCCTCGTTTGAAGGAAATGTACAAGAACGAGATCATCTCCAAGCTTGAGAAGGATCTTGACATCAAGAACGTCAACCTTGTTCCGAAGCTCGAGAAGATCGTCGTCAACATGGGTGTCGGCGCTGCTGCATCTGATTCAAAGCAGCTCGATGCCGCTATCGAGGATATGCGTATCATCACCGGTCAGCAGCCTTGCGTCACTCGCGCTAAGAAGTCCATCGCCGGCTTCCATGTCCGTGAGGGCCAGGCTATCGGCTGCAAGGTCACTCTCCGCGGCGACCGTATGTATGAGTTCATGGATCGTCTGCTGGCAACTGCCCTTCCGCGCGTTCGCGACTTCCGCGGCATTTCGCGCACCAGCTTCGACGGCCGTGGCAATTACTCCCTCGGCATCACCGAGCAGCTGATCTTCCCCGAGATCGATTACGATAAGATCGATCGTACCCGCGGTATGGACATCACGTTCGTCACTACCGCTGATAACGATGAGGCTGCGTTCGCACTTCTGGACGCATTTGGCTTCCCGTTCAAGGAGAACTAAACGCGAAAGCGTTTTGTTTGTAAGAGGTCCGGCAGGTGCCGCATGAACCTGCCGGGCAGAAGGAAAGAAGGAATGCATGGCTAAGAAATCGATGATCGCCAAGGCTAATCGCGAGCCGAAGTTCTCGACGCGTCAGCACAACCGCTGCGTGCGTTGCGGACGTCCCCGTGCTTACTACCGCAAGTTCGGCCTGTGCCGTGTCTGCTTGCGTGAGCTTGCCAACAAAGGCGAACTTCCCGGCGTGACGAAGTCCTCTTGGTAAAAGACAGACTTTAGAACGTTTCAGGGTGTGCCCTCGTTCAGGCGTTGAAGCTAAGGGCTTTCGCGAACCGAACGATGCGGTTCATCAAGGACCAAAGGAGAAATCAAATGACATTGACCGACCCCATTGCAGATATGCTTACGCGCGTGCGTAACGCTAACTCTGCTGGCAAGGCGACGGTTTCCATGCCGTCTAGCAAGAAACTTGTCGAGGTAGCCCGTATCATGCACGAAGAAGGCTACATCAAGTCTTACGAGGTGATCCCCGGCGAGCCCCGCGCTACGCTCGAGATCGCTTTGAAGTTTGGCGACAAGAAGACGAAGACCATCCGCGGCATCAAGCGCATCTCTAAGCCTGGCCTGCGTATTTACGCTGGCAAGGACGAACTGCCCCGTGTTCTCGGTGGTCTCGGTACCGCAATCATCTCGACGAGCCAAGGCGTTATGGCCGATCGCGATGCCCGCAAGAAGGGTATCGGCGGCGAGGTCATCGCTTACATCTGGTAGGAAAGGAAGAGGTTTAGTATGTCTCGTATCGGCAAACAGCCCATCACCGTTCCTGCCAACGTCGAAGTTAAGATCGATGGCACCACGGTTGACGTGAAGGGCCCCAAGGGCGAGCTTGTTCGTACGTTCCCGTCCATCATGATCATCAAGCAGGAAGAGAATGAGATCCTGGTTGAGCGTCCTGACGACAGCCATGACGCAAAGTGCTTCCATGGTCTGGTTCGCACCCTTATCGCTAACATGATCGAAGGCTGCGAGAAGGGCTTCCAGAAGAAGCTCGTCCTCGTCGGCGTCGGTTATCGTGCTCAGCTCAAGGGCTCTGATCTTGAGCTTCAGTTGGGCTATTCCCATCCGGTTCTCGTCAAGTGCCCCGAGGGCATCAAGTTCGAGGTTCCCTCCCAGACCGAGATCGTCGTCTCTGGTCCGAGCAAGGAACAGGTTGGCCAGGTAGCTGCGGAGATCCGCAGTTGGCGTAAGCCCGAGCCTTACAAGGGCAAGGGTATCCGCTACGACGGCGAGTTCGTCCGTCGTAAGCTTGGCAAGGCCGCCAAGGGCGATTAATGTTCCACCTTTTCGGACTGTGAGATTGAAGGGAAAGTTCAATGAACGCTAATTTGAAGAAAAGGCAAAACGGGCTTGCTCGCCGTCATCGCCGTGTTCGCGGCAAGATCAACGGAACCGCTGCTCGTCCCCGTCTTTGCGTTACCCGTAGCAACAGCAACGTTTACGTTCAGGTAATCGACGACGTTGCTCACAACACCATCTGCGGTGCTTCCACCCTCGGTGCTGAGTTCAAGGCCACCGGCAAGAAGGCCGCCACGGTCGAGGGAGCTGCGGCTCTCGGCGAGATCATCGGCAAGAAGGCCATCGAGGCCGGCATCACTGAGGTCGTTTTCGACCGCGGTGGCAACCTGTATCACGGTCGCGTCAAGGCTGTTGCCGAAGGCGCCCGCGAAGCAGGCCTGAAATTCTAGAAGGAGCTTGAGATATGCCTCGTAAACAACATGAAGAAGCAGGAGTACCTGAGCTCCAGGAGCGCGTTGTCTCCATCAGCCGCGTTTCCAAAGTAGTCAAGGGCGGCCGTCGCATGGCTCTGTCCGCTCTCGTCGTCGTTGGCGACGGCAAGGGTCGCGTCGGTGTCGGCATGGGCAAGTCCAAGGAAGTCCCCAACGCCATCTCCAAGGGCGTCGAGGATGCCAAGAAGAACATGTTCTCCGTGCCGCTGGTCGAGTCCACTGAGGTTCCCGGTTCCTTCACCGTTCCTCATGACATCATCGGCGAGTTCGGCGCAGGCCGCGTTCTGATCAAGCCGGCTCTTCCTGGTACCGGCGTTATGGCCGGCAGCGCTGTCCGTGCGGTTCTCGAGCTTGCTGGCGTTACCGACGTCATCACTAAGGAACTTGGCACCAACAACGCTCTCAACGTCGTTAAGGCCACTGCTGAGGGCCTGCGCGACATGGAAACCGCTGCTCAGGTTGCTGACCGTCGCGGCGTTTCCGTCGACCACATCTTCGGTCGAAAGGAGACCAAGTAATGTCTGACGCAAAGAAGACCCTGCGTATCACGCAGGTTAAGAGCTCCATCGGCCGCAAGGCCGATCAGGGCAAAACCCTGAAGGCCCTTGGTCTTGGCCGTATCGGCAAGACTGTCGATCAGGTTGACAACGAGTCCGTCCGCGGCATGATCTTTAAGGTCAAGCACCTTATCGAGGTCGAAGAGATCTAATGGTTCTCTTGAAACCGACAGCATGAGCGACTTTTTTGCCGCTCATGCTGTTTGTTATGCCTGGTGCAAATGCACCAAGTCATTGGAAGTTTGCTGGCGGCGAGCTGTCAGCGCAGGCAGGAAAGCCTGAAAAAGCGTAAAGGAGTTTTAAATGGAATTGAAGGATCTGCAGCCCGCATCGGGCTCTCGTAAGAACCGTAAGCGCGTCGGCCGTGGCCATGCTGCTGGCCAGGGTAAGACCGCTGGTCGTGGTCTGAACGGTCAGAAGTCCCGTTCTGGTGGCGCCAAGAAGGCCGGCTTCGAGGGTGGCCAGACTCCTCTGGCACGTCGTCTTCCGAAGCTCCCCGGCTTCACCAACATCAATCGTGTTGAGTACCTCCCGGTCAACGTTGGCCGTCTCGAGGAGAAGTACGAAGCTGGCGAGATCGTCGATGGCGCAAGCCTGAAGGCCAAGGGCATCATCAAGCACGAGGACGCGCTGGTCAAGGTTCTAGGCGACGGCGAGCTTACCAAGGCTCTCACCATCAAGGTCGATAAGGTCTCGGCTTCTGCTCAGGCTAAGATCGAAGCTGCTGGCGGAAAGGTTGAACAGCCTTGCTAAGTGCATTCGTTGACGCATTCAAAGTGCCCGAGCTGCGTAAGAAGATTCTCTTCACGCTCGGTATCTTGGCGCTTTATCGCGTTGGCGCGTACCTGCCTGTTCCGGGAATCCCGTTCCGCGCACTTGCTGATGCTTTCATGGCATCTAGCGCACAGGTTTCGATGACCATGCTCGACCTTTTCACTGGCGGCGCGTTGTCGAACTTCTCGGTGTTCTCGTTGGGAATCATGCCCTACATCACTGCATCGATCATCATGCAGTTGATGCAGGGTGTTATCCCCGCTGTGGGGCGTTGGGCGCGCGAGGGCGAGTCTGGGCGTCGTAAGATCACTCAGGTTACCCGCTGGCTCACGCTCGGCCTTGGTCTCATCAATGCCGTCGGTTACTTGCTGTTGTTCCAGTCGCCTGCTTACGGCGTTCAGTTCAGCACCGCAGTTCCCGCTTGGCTTACCAGCATCGTGGTTGTTTTCACCTTGGTTGCCGGTACCGCGCTCATCATGTGGATGGGCGAGCTCATCACCCAGCGTGGTGTTGGTAATGGCATGTCGCTGATCATCTTCGTCAGCATCGTTTCTCGCGTGCCTTCTGCTTTGTATTCGTCTGTCACCTCGATGGACAACACGGGCATGGGTATTGCCCTTACGATTCTGATCGTTGCCGTTATCTTGGTCTGCGTCCCGCTGATCATTTTCGTTGAGCGTGCTCAGCGTCGTATTCCCGTGAACTACGCCAAGCGTGTTCAGGGCCGTAGGATGATGGGTGGTCAGTCCACGTATATCCCGTTCAAGGTGAACGCTGCAGGCGTTATCCCGATCATTTTCGCAAGCTGCCTGATTTACTTCCCGGCTCAGCTTGCGGCGCTGTTCAACGTCGGCTGGCTCACTGTTGTGGCTAATGCTGTTTCCACTGGTTGGGTGAACTGGATCCTTACCGCAGGCCTCATCGTCTTTTTCGCCTACTTCTACACTTCTATGGTGTTCGATCCGGGCCAGACTGCTGAGAATCTGCAGAAGCAAGGTGGCTTCATCCCCGGAATCCGTCCGGGTAAGGCTACCGAGGAGTACATCCATAACGTGCTCCGTCGTGTCACCCTTCCGGGTGGCATCTTCATCGCTCTGATTGCTGTTGTTCCGTCCATTCTGTTCTACTTCACGGGCAATCAGCTTATTCAGGCGTTCGGTGGTACTTCGATCCTGATCATGATCGGCGTTGCGCTTGACACCATGACTAAGGTTGAAAGCCAGTTGAAGACCCACAATTATGCTGGGTTCTTCAAATAGGCTAGAATCATATTTCTGATTCCTGTAACGGCTCGGCGCTTTGCGTCGGGCCGTTTTTGCGTATATTCAACGAAAGGGGGTCCGAAGCAGCCAGTCGTTTGCTGAAGAGCCTTTAAGATGGTGAGAATGCCCTTTGCGCATTCTCATTTCGACCGACCTACAACGAAAGGCGTCACGTGTCCTCGTTGCCTTCATGGCCATACCTTATCTGTTCTGTTATCAGCTTTGTAACTGCCATCGTTTGTCACGAGGCCAGCCATGCCCTCGCTGCGTATAAAATGGGTGACCCTACCGCAAAGGGGTCGGGTAGGCTCTCGTTCAACCCCGTAAGGCACATCGACCCGTTTGGCACGGTGATTTTGCCATTCCTGCTTATGTCGATGAACATGCCCATTTTCGGTTATGCGAAGCCGGTTCCCTATAACCCCCGATATTTCAAGGATCCCCGAAAGGGCGATCTGATAGTTGGATTGGCGGGTCCTTGCTCCAATCTTCTTTTGGCGTGTCTTGCTGCGTTGATCGGTGTTTTGCTTTTCAATTTCGCACCGGTGCTGCAATGGATGACGGCAAGCGGGTTCTTCCGTTATTTCTTCTTGCTCTTCCTTCCCATGTTTGCGCTGGTCAACCTTTATTTGATGTTCTTCAACCTTCTTCCGATACCTCCGTTGGACGGTTCGTCCATTTTCGCGTTCTTCCTTCCTGAGAAGTACCTGCCTCAGTATTACAAGGTTCAGCAGTATGCGTTTCCAATTTTCATGATCGCGGTGATCTTACTCCCACAGTTCATGAGGATCGATCCGTTCAGTTGGTATTTGAACGTCACGGCGGGCAATCTTTTCGACCTGCTGTTCCCGTATATGGGGTAGGCCATGTCATATCGCGTCCGTACTGAAAGTTTCGAGGGACCCTTCGACTTGCTTCTGTACCTTGTTGGTAGGCAGCGCGTCGATATCGGGTCGATCTCGGTTAACGACATCGTCAATCAGTATCTTGATGAAATCGTGAGAATGCGCGCGCTCGATCTTGATGTGGCAAGCGACTTCCTTCTTGTTGCCTCTACGCTCCTCGAAATCAAGGCGCAAAGCCTTATTCCTGCCGAGACGGATGAAACCGACGAGGATCTGACCGAACTTACGCCTAGTCAGGCTCGCGACATGCTTGTTGAAAAGCTTATCGAGTACAAGAAGTACAAGAACGCAGCTGCTGCCTTGGGCATGCGCATGGAGGCGCAAGCTCGCATGCATCCTCGAACGTTCGGTGCGCCCGAGCGTTTCGCAGAAGTCATGCCCGATTTCCTGCGCGACGTTTCGCTTGACACCATCGGTTTCTTGGCGGCGGGTGCATTCTCGCGTCGCGATGTCGTCTTGCTTGAGTCCGAGCATATCGCCAAGAAGCCCATTCCCGTCGAGATTCATGTCAGGGCGCTTCATAGGCGCCTTTCGAACGAGAAGCATCTTCGTTTCTCGGATCTGATTCACGACGACACGCCTACGCCCATCGTTGTTGTCACGTTTCTTGCTTTGCTTGAGCTTTACAAAAGGCAAATGGTTCACCTTGTTCAGAACAACCCGTTCGGCGATATCGAGATTGACTACATCGAAGGCTCAGGCGAGCTTGACTTAACAGGAGACGACGCGCTCACTTCGGTGGGTGAAGAGGAATAGCCCCTTAAATCGAAAGACCTACTCTGAGGAGCTTATATGTTCGAGGGATTGCAAAAGGAGCAGCTGCCAGCCGCGCTTGAGGCTTTGCTGTTCGTTACGAACGAGCCGGTGAACGCTATCACGTTGGCTGAGATGCTTGAGTGTGATACTTCAGATGTCGTGCTTGGCCTTGAGGCGTTGCGTGATCGTCTTAAGCGCGACGAGCGGGGGATCCAGCTCATTGAGGTTGCCGGTGGTTGGCGTTTGTACACGCATCCAAGCTTTGATGCGCTTTTGCAGAAGTACGTTCTTTCCTGGGACACGCGTAAGATGTCTCAGGCGGCTCTCGAGGTGCTTTCCATCATTGCATACGGACAGCCCATGACGCGTGCTCAGATAGCAGCCATTCGCGGCGTGAATTCCGACGGTGTTGTCAGCACTTTGCTCGATCGTGGGCTTATTCGCGAGGCTGGAACCTCTGACGCACCGGGAAATCCTGTTCTTTACGGCACGAGTGCGGCTTTTCTCGAGAAGTTCGGGCTGGCTTCTCCGCGCGATCTGCCTGATCTTGAGGGGTTCGCCCCCGACGAGAAGACCGCGCAGCTGATTCGCGAGCGTTTGGGCGCCACCCAGGCGGCTAACGAACCCACCGACGACGAAGTGGCGGCGGGGATTGCGGGTCTTACGGGTATCGACGAATCTCCGTTTGCGACCGTTGAGAAGATCGATTTCGATAGCCTGACGTTCGATATGGACAGTGAGTAGAGTGAGCAACGCTAAAAGCGACAGCATGAATGATCCTATGATCGACGATTCGGTCGTTTCGAGCCCCGATTTCTCCGATCGCCCCGAAGACGGCGAGGGGGGACGTCTTGTCCCTATGCGCCTGCAGAAGTTCCTTGCACGTGCGGGTGCTGCTTCAAGACGCGGCTCCGAGAACCTTATGACTGCGGGTCGCGTTACCGTCAACGGGGAAGTGGTGACCGAGCTGGGAAGCAAGGTTGATCCGTTAGTCGATGTCGTGGCTGTCGACGGCGTCGTCGTGAAGCTTGGCGATGGTTCGACCACCATCATGATGCACAAGCCCGCAGGGGTTATCACCACCATGCACGATCAGCTCGAGCGCCCCTGTGTTGCCGATCTTGCCCCGATCGATCGCTATCCTGGGCTTTTCCCGATCGGTCGTTTAGACACCGACACAACCGGTTTGCTTTTGTTCTCAACCGACGGCGAGCTTGGAAACGGCTTGCTTCATCCACGTCATCACGTGAAGAAGGTTTACCTTGCCTGTGTGGAGGGCACCCCCACGGCAAAGCAGCTTGACCAGCTTCGACGGGGAATCCAGCTCGATGATGGGATGACCCAACCTGCCGAGGTCGAGATCCTGCAGGGTCGTAAAGCCGAGCGCGCTGCGGAGATGCTGGTTATGCCGTCGCAGGTGGTTCGCGGTGGGTCGCGCGTGTACGCCGAGATCCTGAAGGAGCGCTCGCGTGCGCGAAGCTACGTGAGCATCGGCATTAGGGAAGGACGCTACCATCAGGTGAAGCGCATGTTCGCCGCCATCGGTCATCCCGTTGTGGCACTTCATCGCGATACATTCGGGCCGCTGGATCTTGGCAGTCTCGAGCGCGGTTCATGGCGTGTTCTTTCCGATTCCGAGGTTGCGTCTCTTAAAGCGGCTATCGACGTCGCAGATGATTAACGGCCGATTCTACGTTTGGCATGTTCAGCCGTCCCTTGACGGGGAATGCTAGAATGACCTGAAAAGCGGTATCTGTTGAATTGAAAGGGGCTTTTACCAGATGGCTCTCTCAGTGGAACAAACCCCTAAACAATGCCCGTTCTCGGCGATAGCCGTTGTTGGATTGGGTTTGATTGGCTCGTCTTGTGCATCGGCTGTCAAACGCGTCTGGCCCGATGTCCGCGTTTTCGGAGTCGATACTGACGACCGCACGCTGCGCATCGCGTTAGAGAGGGGGATGGTTGACGGCTGCTCTCGCCCCGATGGCGACGCCTTTCGGTCGTTTGTCATCGATTCATGCGATCTGGTGTTGATCGCCACCCCCGTTGATGTTGCCGGGTATTATTTCGAGCGGCTTGCCGATTGGGGCTATTCTGGTTTGATTTCCGATACCGCTTCCACGAAAAGCCGTATCTGCGAGATGGCAGCTCGCACTCTTAAAGTTCCCGAAAAGTTCGTCCCAGGACATCCGATGTGCGGTTCCGAGAAGAACGGCATCGAAGGGTGCCGCGCTGACATGTTCCAGGGCGCTTACTGGATTTTGTGCCCCGATCAGGGAACCGACGGCGACGACATTCAGCATCTGCATGAGTTCACGACCGGTTTAGGCGCCCGTATGATCTCGCTTCCCCGTGAACAACACGATCGCGCTGTCGCGGTGGTAAGCCATGTCCCGCATCTTGTTGCGTCGTCGTTGGTCACCCTTGCTGACCATGCTTCACGCGAGCAGCGAAACATCATGCGGTTGGCTGCGGGTGGTTTCAAAGACACCACGCGCATCGCAGCAGGTTCGGCCGATCTGTGGACTGGCATCGAATTCGACAATTCCGCCGAGGTTCTTTCCGGCATCGACGACATGTGCGACATCCTGCAATCGTTCGCCCGCGCCTTGCGCGAAGACGACCGCGTTTCCATGAAGGATCTGCTGCAGCAGGCGGCCGAGCTCAGGCGAGAGCTGCCCGCGGCGTGGGTGCCTTCGTCCGAGCGCATGATAGAGGTTCGCATTCCGGTACCTCAACGCAACGGCGTCGTTGCCGAGGTTACGACCATAGCAAGTTCGGTCGGCTGCAATATCCAGTCGATCGAGATCGACCATGTTACCGAGAACAGCGCTGTTCTGAACATGCTGCTAACCGATGAAGGGGATATCGGCAAGCTGTCGTTTGAGTTGATCAACGCCGGCTTCTCGGTTTCGTTCAGCCCGTTGTCACCGAAGGAGCATACTCATGTCGACTGATGATGTTAAGACGATCGAGCCTTTGTCCGGTCCCTTGTCAGGCTCTTGCGTCGTTCCTGGAGACAAAAGCATTTCCCATCGCGCTGTTCTGTTCTCGGCTATGGCCGAGGGGACATCGCGTTTGAGTGGCGTGCTTGACTCAAGCGATGTGCGCGCTTCGATCGACGCGGTAAGAAAGCTCGGTGCCGAGGTCTCGCTCGAAAAGCAGCCCGACGGCAGCCTGTCGGGCGGCGTGGTCGGATGGGGCGCGAAAGGCCCCAAGCAGCCTGACAGTCCGATTTACTGCGCCAACTCGGGAACGACGGCGCGTCTTTTGATGGGCATCCTTGCTCCGTGGGATATCGAGGTCGAGATCACCGGCGACGAATCTCTCTCCCGCAGGCCGATGCGCCGCATCACGGCGCCTCTGATGAAGATGGGCGTGAGCTTCGACCCCGCCGGCGCCGAAACCCTTCCCATCGTCGAGCGCGGCACGCGCGATCTGCGGGCGATTTCCTACGATTCGCCCATGGCTTCCGCTCAGTTGAAAACCGCCGTGTTGCTTGCCGGTGTGTATGCGAACGGAACCACCACGGTCAACGAGCCGTCTACTTCGCGCAATCACACCGAGCTCATGCTGCCCGAGTTCGGCGTCGAAACCACTGCTTCCGAGCTTTCGGCTAGCGTGAGCGGACCTGCCGCCCTGAAGTCGTGCGAGGTCGTCGTTCCCGGCGACCCCTCTTCTGCGGCTTTCCTGATTTGTGCTGCCTTGTTGAAGAAGGGAAGCGCCATTCAGATCGAGAACGTCAGCCTGAACACTGCGCGAACCGGTTTCTTCCGCACGCTTGAGCGTATGGGCGCCGATATCGAGGTTCATCGAACCGGATCGTCGGGTAAGGAGCCTTTCGGCGTGATGTCGGCATGTTATTCTGGTAAGCTGCGCGGATGCGAGGTTCCGGGATCCAAGATCGCCAGTTTGGTCGATGAGGTTCCGGTTCTGGCATTGGTTGCGGCGTTCGCTCGCGGCGTTACGGTTTTCCGCGATGCGGGCGAGCTTCGTGCTAAAGAGACCGACCGTCTTACTGCTGTGCGCAACGGTTTGGCGCAGCTTGGTGTCGATTCCTGGATTGAAGGCGACGACCTGTTCGTAGAGGGCAATCCCGATCTTGAGATCCCCGACGGCATCGTATTCGATTCTCTTGGCGATCATCGTCTTGCCATGACATGGTCGCTTGTTGGCTTGACTGGGGAAAAGCCCGTTGGCATCAAGAACTTCTCGTGCGTTGATGTAAGCTACCCCGATTTTTTGAAAGATATAGAAAGGCTCGTTCGATGATCGTTGCAATTGATGGACCGGCTGGTGCCGGCAAATCGACCGTTTCCAAGGAAGTGGCGCGCAGGCTGGGTGTCACCTGCCTTGACACCGGCGCCATGTATCGCGCTATTGCCTGGCAGGCAATTCAGAACGGCGTTGACTTCGACGATTCGCAGGGGCTTGACCAGGTTGCCAGCAATTACCACATCGAGTTCACTTACGACCAGGGCGAGCCGTCTCCGAGCGGTGTTTTGATGGGCGGCGTCGACGTGACCCGCGCGATTCGCACTGCCGAGATCGATCGCGCCGTCAGCCTTGTCTCGAAGGAGCCGCTCGTTCGTGCGGCTCTGGTGGCTCAGCAGCAGCGTATTGGCAACAGCGGCAATTACGTGGTCGAAGGCCGCGATATCGGAACCGTTGTCTTCCCGGACGCGGCAGTCAAGGTGTTCCTGTTCGCTTCTGCTGAAGAGAGGGCGCGCCGCCGTGTGGCTCAAAACGTTGAGCGAGGCATAGGCTCTGTCGATTACGACGAGGTTCTTGCCGACATCGTGAAGCGCGATGAGATCGACTCGTCGCGCGATTCGTCGCCGCTTGAGCCGGCTGACGATGCCGTTATGCTCGACTCCTCTGATCTTTCCATTGAGGAAGTCATCGAGAAGATCTGCCAGCTAGCCAAGGCGCATCTGTAGGAAGTCGGGGCATCGATGTCCGATCAGCAAGACAAGCAGCAAGACAAACCCGCGCAGGATGAGAAAAGCGCGAAGCGACCCGCGTATGAGAAATGCTGGGACATGCCGTTCGGCGGCACGTCGCCCGAGAAGCACGTCTCTCATATCGTGGCTCATATCATCGTCGGCTTCGTCGGCTTTGTTTTCAAGATCCTGTTCCGCTACCGTGTCGACAACCGCGAAAGCCTTGACGCTTTCGCGGATAAATCGGGTGTGGTCGTCATCGCGAATCATACGTCGTTCTTGGACGTCGTGTTCATCTATCTGTCGGTAAGGCCGAAACTTTGGCCTCGCATGATCGCGCGCAGCACTTTGTTCGAAGGCAAGCCGTACATTTTCGCGTGGATACTTGCCCATTTGGGCGTGTTTCCCATCAAGCGCGACACGGCGGACAGGACGGCCATCAAGCGCGCTTCCAGCATGTTGAAGAACAACGAGGTCATCTGCATCATGCCCGAGGGCACGCGTCGCGGCAAGGGATCGAAAACCCCCGAAATCCACGGTGGTGCGGCTCTCATCGCGCGCATGGGCCATGCGCCTATCCTCCCCATGACGGTTCGCGACGCCGAGAACGTGAAGCGCAAGGGCGAGCATATTCGTTTCCCTAAAATCACCTGCGAATTCGGCGATCCTATCTTGGTTTCGGACTTCGACTTCCTTCCCAAACAGGACAAGCTTGACGGTTGTATGTGGTACGCCATGCGTGAGTGTTTCGCGCTCAGCCAGCGCGTTGCCCCAAGCGAGGTCGATATGAAGGCGCTGTTCCCCGATGGCAAGGACTACACCGAAGTTTTCGAAGAGCACAAAGTGGCGCATCACACCAGTGTCGAGCTGGTGAAAGAGATCGATGAGAAGAAGACCCGTGCTGCCGAGCGCAAGGCGCGCTCATCGCAGGACGCTTCGGGCGATCAGCCCTCCGACAATTAAGGCGGTCGATATGAACGTAGTCAAGGCCGATCATGCTGGGGCGTGTTTCGGCGTTCAACGAGCGCTCGACATTGCCCTTGAGGCATCGAAGTCCTCGGCGCGTGCCCATACGCTTGGTCCCTTGATCCATAACCCCATCGTGGTGCGTGAGCTTGCCGAGGCGGGTGTCGATGAGATCGCTTCGGTTTCCGAAGCCGATCCGAACGACACGGTCATCATCCGAAGCCATGGAGTCACCCCGCAGGTCATGCGTGACGTTGAATCTCATGTGAAGAACGTCCTCGATGCGACGTGCCCCTTCGTTGCCGCTGCGCAAAAAGCGGCATATCAGCTTGCCGAAAGGCACGGCTGCGTCGTGGTCGTCGGCGAGGAAGGTCACCCCGAGGTGGAGGGCCTGACTGCTCGTGCCGCCGAGGCGCCTGCCCGTGTTATCGTGGCGTCGTCGCCCGATGACCTGCCCGATGATGTGTACGATCCAGTGGGAATCGTCGTTCAGACAACCCAGGAGCGCGCCGCCCTCGATGCCGTGGTCGACGAGCTTCGCAAGCGCGGCATCAACCCCGATGTTAAGAACACCATTTGCACGGCAACCAGTCAGCGTCAGGATGCGGCGATCAAGATCGCTTCTCAGGTCGATGCTGTCGTGGTCATTGGCGGTCGCAACTCGTCGAACACCACGCGTCTTGCAAGCATCTGCCGCTCGGCATGCGCGCGCACATACCATATCGAATCTCCCGACGAGCTTGATCCCTCATGGTTCAAGGGATGTGAAACCGTCGGAGTCACAGCTGGCGCGTCCACTCCCGAATCTCAGATTTCCCGTGTCATCGAATACTTGGAGACGCTGTGATCGGCGAGATCAAAAACGGTCAGCCGGCAAACGGGCATCCAAGCTACCCGTCTCGCGATATCGCGCGCACGGCCGCGCGCGCAAGGAAGCGTCCCGAGGCTGTGGTTCAAATGGTAGCTCCCGAGTCTCCAGCAGACGATGCCGGTTTTACCCTGGGTTGTCGGATCCTCGCCGTCGACGGGCAGCCTTTGCGCGACGTCATTGACTGGCGTTGGCTTTCTGATGGCGACGAGATCGAGCTTTCCTACATCGATTCCGATGGAGATGCGGGCGATATCGTCTTAGAGCGCGAGGAAGGGGAGGACTGGGGTTTCACCTTCGAGGGACTTGTTTTCGACGACGTGCTGCAGTGCAGGAACGCCTGCACGTTTTGCTTCATGCATCAGCTTCCCAAAGGTTTGCGTCCTTCGCTTACCCTGCGCGACGACGACTATCGCCTCAGCTTTTTGGTTGGAACCTTCGTCACGCTCACGAACCTTTCACCGGAAGACGAGCGGCGTATTATCGAGCAGCGCATCACCCCGCTTCACGTTTCGCTTCAGGTATCGAATCGTGAGGTGCGCAGGAAGCTGATCGGCCGCAATGCCGATCATGGCATCGATGCGCTCGATCGTCTTCTTGAAGCGGGCATTCAAGTTCACGCGCAGATTGTCCTTGTTCCCGATGCGAACGACGGGGACTATCTTGTCGAGACCCTCAACTGGGCTTACGAGCGTCCGGGCATCTTGGACATTGGCATCGTGCCGTTGGGCTACACGAAGTACCAAACCCGTTTCGACCATAGCTTCAACGACCCCGAGGCTTCTAAGCGCGTGCTTGACGACGTTGCGCCCTTCCGTGAACGGGCTCTCGTCGAGCGCGGCACGCCATGGGTGTTCCCGGCTGACGAGTTCTATAGCAATGCTTACCACGAAGACATCGTCGACGAGGTGCCCGACACGGCGTCGTATGGCGAGTTCGAGCTCTTCGAGGACGGCATCGGCATCATCCGCTCGACTATCGACGACTGGAACGAAGCAGTGAGCCTTGGCGTCGACGTCGAATGCGCGTCTGCGCTGCGCGAATCCAATACGGTTTTGCGCCTGGTTGCGGGCGAGGCTCAGCGTGATTTCCTCGATCAACTGGTGGCGCGAAGCCCGCTTTCGGGATGGTTCGAGCCTTTTTACGTGAAGAACGAGTATTTCGGTGGCAACGTCAACGTCACGGGGCTTTTGGTTGGCGGCGACGTGTCGCGGGCCATTGCCAAGCGCGTCAAGGCCGATCGTGAAGCGGGCGAAACCCGACGCGTGCTGTACGCGATCCAAGAAGTGGTCTTCAACGACGATAACATCATGCTTGATGACATGCGTTTGGAGGATATGGTGAAAGCGGCGGGCGTGCCTATTGCCGTGGTATCCTGTACACCGCTAGATTATTTGCGGCAAATCGCCGAATTAGCCAGTTCATAGGCGTTTCCCCGGCATTAAGGGCGGGGATGCGTCCGTTTATATGCAAGAGAGGAGACGACCGATATGAGCCTGCCTTTGGTTGCTGTGGTTGGTCGCCCCAACGTAGGGAAATCAACATTCGTTAACCGTATCGCCCAAATCGACGATGCTATCGTTCACGAGATGCGCGGTGTCACGCGCGATCGTTCTTATCATGAAACCGTCTGGAACGGCCTTCGTTTCGCCTTGATCGACACGGGCGGCATCGAAATGGGCGATGACGATGACTTCCAGGCGTCCATTACCCATCAAGCATTCACCGCTGCCAACGAGGCGAACGCCATCGTATTGATCGTCGATGGCCGTACCGGCGTCAACGCTGACGACGAAGAGGTGGCCCGTACGCTTCGCAGGTCCAAGAAGCCTGTTTTCGTTGCCGTTAACAAGATGGACAACCCCGCGAAGATGCACGAGGTTTGGGACTTCTACCAGCTTGGTCTGGGCGATCCGTGGCCTGTTTCCGCCCTTCACGGCAACGGCACCGGCGACTTGCTGGATGCCGTTATCGAATCGCTTCGTGAACAGGGCTATCCCAAAGACGATGATGAAGCCGCCGACAAGGGCATCAACGTTGCCATCATCGGCCGCCCCAATGCGGGCAAGTCTTCGCTTACTAACAAGCTCACCAATGATGAGCGTTCTATCGTCTCGAACGTCGCCGGCACCACGCGCGACGCGATCGACACCACCGTCGAGCACGACGGCAAGATCTACACCATCGTCGACACGGCCGGTCTGCGCAGGAAAAGCCAGATCAACGAAGACGTCGAGTACTACGGCTTCGTCCGTGCCATGCGCGCTATCGACCGCGCTGACGTCGCCTTGCTTGTCATCGATGGCACGCTGGGCGTTACCGACCAAGACCAGCGCGTCGCAGGTTTCGCCGCCGATCGCGGTTGCGCCATGGTCATCGTCTTGAACAAATGGGACGCAGTTGACACTGAAACGAAGATGAGGGTCCGCGAAGAGGTAGAGGAAAAGCTCATCCACGTGAAGTATGCACCCGTCATTGCGATATCCGCCCTGACTGGCAAGAGCGTCGTTAAGGTGTGGGACACCGTCGACGAGGCTTTCGCTAACTTCAACAAGACCATCCCCACCAATCAGCTGAATGTTTGGCTGCAGGATATCCGCGAGTTCGGCCATACCGTAAGCAAGGGCAAGGCCATCCTGCGTATGAAGTACATGACGCAGACCGGTACGTGCCCGCCGGCGTTCACGCTTTTCGTGAACCGCCCCGACTTGGTCGAGCCGAACTTCGAGCGCTATCTTGAGAACCGTATGCGCACCCATTTCGATCTGACGGGAACGCCCATCAAGCTCAAGTTCAAGAAGAAGGATTAGTCATTTTGAATGAGATAGCAGTTCTGGTGCTTCTGTTCGCAGCGTCGTTCATTTTGGGGTCGATTCCATGGGGAGTGATCATCTCCCGCGCCTTCTATCACACTGACGTGCGCGATCACGGAAGCGGCAACATCGGAACCACGAACGCCATCCGCACTATGGGCAAGGTTGGCGGTGGGGCGGTGTTCGTCCTTGACTTTGGCAAAGGCCTGTTCTCGGGCTTTCTTGCCTGGTTGTTCTTTACCTTGTTCGTCGATCCTGCAGATAGCGTTCACGCCTTCACGTACCAGACGTTGGCTGCATGTGCCTTTTTTGGTTGCATTACCGGTCACATCTTCAGCCCATGGCTTGGGTTCAAGGGCGGTAAAGGCGTCGCGGTTGCCGTGGGTTGCATGTTCGCCACGTTCGGCTGGCAGTTCGCACTTATCGAGATCGCTGTTTTCGCGGTTGTCGTCATTACGACCAAGTACGTTTCGGCGGGCTCGCTTGCAGCGGCCGCCGTGTGCCCCGTCTTGGCCTTCATTAGGTTTTCGGGTGATCTCCCCGCGGCGATTCTCTGCTCTGCCGCGGCGGTTATTGTCATTTGGGCGCATCGCGGAAACATCGCGCGCTTGCGCGCGGGCACTGAGTCCCGTATCGGTTCGAAGGGTGGTAAGTAAATGAAGATCGCTGTTATCGGCGCCGGTTCGTGGGGCACGGCCGTTGCGAACCTCATTGCCACGAATGGCAACAACGTTAGCCTTTGGGCTCGTCGCGGCGAGGTGGCGCGTGCTATCAACACCGAGCACAAAAACCCCGATTATCTCAGCGACTGGCCGCTTCATAACGACGTTGTGGCAACCACGTCGCTTCATGACGCCCTCAACCGCGCTCATGCCGCCGTCATCGTCACGCCTTCCAAGCTGATGCGCGGAACCGCCCGTGCAATGCGTGAGATGATCAGCGAAGATTTCCCCATTGTCATTTTGTCGAAGGGCGTCGAGGACGTTACCGGTCTTTTGCCTGTTGAGGTTTTCGAAGACGAGCTTGGCAACAAGGATCGCCTTGCGGCTTTGTGCGGCCCCACGCATGCGGAAGAGGTTATCCACGGCGTTCCGTCCGCCACGGTCGTCGCCAGCCCCAATGCCGAGACTGCAGAGCTTTTCCGTGACGTCTTCGCTTCCGACTCCTTCCGCGTTTACACGTCCACCGATGTGAATGGTGTCGAGCTGTGTGCCGCATTCAAGAACGTCATCGCTATCGCCACGGGCGTCTCGTACGGCCTTGGTTACGGTGACAATACGGCTGCCATGATCATGACGCGAGGCTTGGCCGAGATGGGTCGTTTGGTTGTGAAGGCCGGCGGTGATTCCATGACGTGCTTGGGCCTGGCTGGTGCCGGCGACCTTATCGTCACGTGCACCTCGCAGCATTCTCGCAACCGACGTTTTGGCGAGGGATTGGCCAAGGGTCAGACGGTTGAGGAATTTGAATCGCAGACGCATATGATCGCCGAAGGCGCACTGGCTTGCAAAACGCTGCGCGTTTTGGCTGATCGTTTCGAGGTTGAGCTTCCCATTGCCGACGCAGTGCATTCCATCGTTTGGAACGGCGTTTCCGCATCGGATATGGCTCAGACCTTGATCTCCCGTTCGCTTAAGCCCGAATTCTACGGCATGTAGCGTTTTTCCATGGCCAGAAGACCCTGGTTGATCTTCGCCTGATTGCCCGAGCCAAGCGCTGATCCAGTGGCTGACACCACGCGGTGCGTGGGGACGAGGATCGCCGCTTCGTTTTTCGCGATTGCGGCGCCTACCGACCTATGCGCGTTGCCGTGTCCGATGGCGCGGGCGATCTCGGCCGTTGTGTTCGTGTACCCGTAGGGGATGCTCATCACGCGTTCCCAAACGGCTTTTTGGAACGCCGTGCCCTTCAGGTCTAGCGGAAGATCGAACGCGAAGCGCTTTCCAGCGAGATATTCTTGGATCTGCGTTGCTGCTTGATTGGTGAGCATGGTGGGCGATGGCTTGGCATCTAGCTGCTGTTTTCCGAAGTGCACCCCGCAGATGCCCTTTTCGGTGGCGGCGATGGTCACAGGGCCGTGGGGTGTTTGGTAGTAAAAGCAATGCATAGCCGAAACCCCCATCGGTGAAGTAAAATACTTTGTTGCTGTCTTCGATACTATCAAATCTGTTTTAGGAGCCGCAATGTTCGAACCGGTGAAAATCGCTCCGTCGATCCTGTCTGCCAGCTTCCTTACCCTTGGCGACGACATCCGTGCCATTACCGAAGCGGGCGCCGACGTCGTGCACGTCGATGTCATGGACGGTCATTTCGTTCCGAACCTTACTATGGGTGTGCCCATCATCAAGCAGTTGAAGACCATTTCGAAGCTTCCCCTTGATGTCCATCTCATGATCTCGAATCCTATCGAGCAGCTTGATTGGTTCACGCGTGCGGGGTGCGATTCCATCACGGTTCATGCCGAACCCCTTGACGAGGCGGGCATGAAAGAAGCTGTTCGCATCATTCACGACGCTGGTATTAAAGCTGCGGTTTCCGTTAAGCCGAAAACGCCCGTTTCCGTTCTAGAGCCCGTCATCGCCGATTTGGAGATGGTCCTTATCATGAGCGTCGAGCCCGGTTTCTCTGGTCAGAGTTATATCGGGGGCTCCGAGGGCAAGGTCGCTCAGGTCGTTGAGATGGCCCGCGAAGCCGGCAACGACAGCCTTCTCATTCAGGTTGATGGCGGCATCGGCTTGAAGACCGCCGACTTGGTTGCGGCCAAGGGTGCGGACGTTTTGGTATGCGGCAGCGCTGTGTTCGGTGCCGACAACTTGAAGGAAGCCGTGGAGGGCATCAGAGGCGTTGCCGAAGAGGCAAGGAAGAAGGCGCTTTCTTAAATGAGCATCACCGTCCCTGCTGATTACATTTACCTTGATTGTGCAGCCACCACGCCCCTTTGTGAAGAGGCCGCCCAGGCTATGGCTCCGTATCTCGTTTCCGGGCGCGCCAACATCGCTTTGGGCGGAAACGCGAACTCGCTGCATGCTCCCGGTCGTGCTGCCTTCGAGGCAATGGAGCAGGCCCGACGCAGCATAGCTGCCGATTTGAATGCATCGCGTCCCAACGAGATCATCTTCACCTCCGGGGCAACCGAATCCGACAACGCGGCTCTTTTGGGCGTTGCCGTTGCAGCTGCCGATGCGCGTAGACGCGCCAGCGGGAAAAGCGTTTCCGATTTCACGCCGCATTTCATCACCACGTCCATCGAGCACGAGGCGGTGCTTGTGCCTGCTAAGAAGCTCGAATCGATGGGTTGGCGCGTCACTTATCTTGATCCCGATAAGCAAGGCTTCGTGAGCGTCGATAGCTTGCAAACCGCATTAAACGACGAGACCGTCATGGTTTCCGTTCAAATGGCTAACAGCGAAGTCGGAAGCATCCAACCGATCGCCGAGCTTGCCGGTGCGGCTCACGCAAAGGGGGCGCTGTTCCACACCGACGCCACTCAAGCGCTTGGCAAGACCCTTGTTGACGTCCGTGCGCTTGGCGTTGATGCAGCGTCGTTTTCTGCTCATAAGATCTGCGGCCCCAAGGGAGTCGGCGCATTGTATTTGAAGGCGCGCACCCCTATGAGCGAATTCCTTGGCGGCGGTGGTCAGGAAGAGGGCAGGCGAAGCGGCACGCAGAACGTATGCGGCATCGTTGGTTTTGCGGCAGCTTGTCACGCAGCATGCTCGATGCTCGAAGAGGAGTCAATCCGACTGGCTGTCTTGCGCGATCGTCTGTATGCGGAGCTTTCGGCTGTTCCCGGTGTCACGGCGACGGTCGACGTCTCTGTGGGGTCGTTCCTTCCCAACATCGTTCACGTTATCGTTGATGGTTTTGAAAGCGAGACCTTGGTTCTTCGCTTGGACATGATGGGCTTCGGGGTGTCGGGCGGTTCTGCTTGTTCCTCGCATTCGCTTTCGCCCAGCCATGTTCTTCGAGCTATGGGCATCAGCGCGGATCGCGCCTATGGCGCATTGCGTATTTCCATGGGTCGTTACACCACGTCGGACGACATCGAGGCATTCATCGCTGCTCTGAAGTCCTGTCTTAACTGGAAGTAACGCTTTGGAATCAACTTTCAATTGCAGGGTCAGAAAATAGCTCCAGAGCATGGTTGAGCGCCTTTATATCTCCTAACACTCTCTATAAACTGTTCATATGTTGTTATAGGTTGTGCTTATGGCACAGAAGGGGAAGTGGAAGGGGATTTGGCTTATGGCAGCAGCTGCTCAAGAGGGCAAGAGCTCGAACAAGTACATTCACCTGGTGATCGTGCTTGCGTTCATGTTCTTGTTCCGTTTCGTCCCGCCGATCGGCACCATCACGCCTTACGGCATGGCCATCATCGGCATCTTCATCGGTCTGATTTACGGTTGGTCGGTAGATGCGGATAACCTTTGCTGGACCTCGCTTTTGGCGCTGGTGGCGCTGGGCGTCACTGACTTTGGCACCGCGGGCGCTGCATTGGCTTCGGCGTTTGGCAATGAGTCCGTTATGCTCATGCTCCTTGGCATGTTCTTCCTGGGCATGTTGCAGGACAGCCATTTGACTGAATGGTTGGCTAACAAGATGCTCGGCGCGAAATTCGTGCAAGGTCGCCCTTGGCTTTTGACCGGCTTCATCGTTTTGGCTCCGGCCTACCTTACCATCTTGGTGAACCAGACCTTGGTCGCCCTGATCATGTTCGTTATCTATCAGTCCATCTTCGAGCAGGCCGGCTACAAGAAGGGTGATCTTTACCCTGCAATGGTCCTCATGGGCTTCATGCTTACCTGCAGCGTTGCATTCTCGCTCTTCCCGTTCCGTGGTTGGTGCCTGATGACCGTTGGCATGGCAACCAAGGCCGGTATCTCCATCAACATGGGTGGCTGGATCATCTCCGAGCTTATCACCACCATCGTTGCTGGCTTCGGTTGGCTTTTGGTCATGTTCATCACCCCTGGCTGCAAGGTCGACAAGATCAAGGAGATCGACGTCACGCAGTTCCAGAAGGAAAGCGCTCCTCTGACCAAGCGTCAGAAGGCCGTCCTGTTCATCTTGCTTGCCAACATCGTCGGCTGCATCGCCATCAGCTTCGGTGCTGGTAACGAAGGCTTCAGGGCCATCCTCAAGGGCATCGGCGTTTATGGTTGGGTTGTCTTCTTGATCGCTGTTGCAATGGTCTGGAAGGTTGAGGATCAGCCTGTTCTGGATAAGAAGACCGCTCCGGCGTACTTCTACTGGGATCTTATCTTGGTCGTTGCCTCTGCAATGGTCGTTGCCAGCCAGATCACCAGCCAGGCTGCTGGCATCACCCCGTTGATCTCTCAGCTTATGGCTCCGCTGTTCGGTCTTCCCGGCTATGGCTTCCTGTTGGCGCTCGGCATTATCACGTTCATCGCAACCAATGTTGCGAACAATGTGGCCGTCACCATCACCATGATGACCATCGCCATGACCATGGCAACTCAGGCGAACTTCAACCTGCAGGTCGCCCTCATGGTCATCACCGTCTTCGGCGTCATCGGTCTGCTCACCCCGGCCGGTTCCGTCAACGGCGCTATGATCCATGCGCATGCATTCACTACCACTAAATCCGCGTATACAGCGGGTGCGATAATGATGATTTATCTGACGCTGGTGATGGCATTCGTCCTGATCCCGCTTGGCTTGAGGTTCATGGGTTAAATCAAATAGCCGATCGCAAGGATCGTCATTCCGGGGGCGAGCGCAATGCGTTCGCCCCCTTTTTGGTTTGCGGAGCAAAGGGTTTCCCGTTGAGCGGTGCTGATTCAGAGTATATGCAGGCAGTTTGGTTTACCTTCGATTAACTTCGCGATGAAAAAGTGGAATCTTGAACGGTGGGGTAATAAAATGAATAGAAGTACTAGCTCAACGAATGGGGAAGACATGCAAGTTGCTCACGAGGATCTGAACCTGCTTTTGAAATTGCAGACAGCAGATATGGATGCTATTCGCACCAAGAAGGAGCTTGCCGAGTTGCCGCAGATAGCCAAGATGTCCGTCCTTTCGGCAAAACATAAAGCACTGGATGAAAAGGCAAACCAAGTTGAGGCTTTGAAGCAGCGCGCAGAATCCGAGATCACGCGACTTACCACTGAAGACGGCATGCTTGCCGACAAGCAGCGTCATGCGCAGGAGCTTATCGACAACGCTGGTGGCGATTATCGCAGCGTCGAGTCCCATTCCAAGGAGATGAGCGGTTTTGCAAAGCGTCGCGAGGAGCTTGACGGAAAGCTTTCGAAGCTTGCCGAGGAGCTTCAGAAAATCGAGGGTGTTCAGGCGCAGTTGAAGAAAGCTACCGACATCGTCACAAACGACGAGGCTGCGACACGTGCCAGCTACGAAGAAGCTAGTGCCGGCCTTCGCGCTCAGCTTCAGGAAATTGCTCGCGTACGCGAAGGATACGCCGCCGATTTGCCTAAGGATCTTCTCGATCTTTATACTGAGACGGCTCGCCATACTGGCGGTATTGCCGTGGGCAAGCTTGTGGATGATCGATGCGGCATTTGCCGTAGCCCCATTGAAGGCGGCCGTCTTATCGATTTGAAGGCGCATGCGCCGCTTGGCGTCTGCCCGAATTGCAAACGCCTTTTGGTTATCGAGTAGGAGCTATACCGGCTAGCTCTGCGTTCGTTGAATTTGTGGAACGAAAAGGGAGGGCAAATGCCCTCCCTTTCTTCTTCTCGAAAGAAACTGCCATGCGTCTTTTTTCGTTTGATGACCTCGATAGGATTCGAAAGGCTTGTATCGGTAGGTGCTTGCTTCGATATCGAAACATATACCTCGATACAAGCCTCTGAAAGCACAACAAGGAAAGCCCGCATGATGCGGGCTTTCCGATTTCCTTTTGAGGAAACGCTTGATTAAGCGCGGGTAACCTTGCCAGCCTTCAGGCAGGAGGTGCAGACGTTAGCCTTGTGCACGTGACCGTTGGCCTCCTTGATGGTGACCTTCTGGATGTTCGGACGGAACATACGGCTGGAAACACGGTGAGAGTGGCTGACGTTGCGGCCGAAAGACGGCTTCTTACCGCAGACTTCGCAGATCTTAGACATTTTGTATCACTCCATTTACGCAGGTCATACACGATGCGACGCATCGTTGGTTACAACATAGCTTAAAAACTATAGCACAGCGCGCGGTTGGTTCACAAGAATTTTTCATGTATTATACCTGCCTCCATAACTGTCCCATAGGGGAGCCAAGGCCTAGAGGGTTTATACTTTAGAATCGCATTGAAACAGAAAACGCGCGTTTCTCGCGCGTCTGAGAATGCACGTCAGTGCTATCGAAAGGATGTTCCCATGGGTGCACCGATTCCGGGAAAACTGCACGTGGCGAACGATGTTCTTGCCGACATCGTTGGACATGCCGCGCTTGAATGCTACGGCATCGTCGGCATGGCCGCTCCCTCTGACGCCGAGGGCATCGCGAAGCTTCTTCCCGTTGCTCGCCTGAGGCGCGGCGTGGTGATTACCACCACCGAGGTTGGCGTTCACGTTGATCTTTACGTCGTTATCGAATACGGCATCAACATCAACACCGTTTCCCAAAACCTGGTCGATCAGGTTTCCTTTGCTTTGAAAGAGTATGCGCGCGTGCCGCTTGACGGCGTCGATGTGCATGTCAAAGGCGTCAAGGTCCGTAAATAGACAAGCGGTATCAGCTTTCAGAGAGGCTTTTCAACAATGTCAGAAACCTATTCAGCGAATGACATCCTCAACGCGATCGCTGCGGCAAGCAAGGTCCTTTCCAGCCGCAAAGAGGAGATCAACCGCCTGAACGTGTTCCCCGTGCCGGATGGAGACACGGGCACGAACATGTCCCTTACCATTGAGTCCGTTGTCAAGAACCTTGCAGCTTTGCCTATCGGCTCCACGGGCGACGCAGCCAGGAAGGCTATCACCACGGGTGCTCTTATGGGTGCGCGCGGCAATTCGGGCGTTATCACCTCTCAGATCCTGCGTGGTCTGTGCGAGGGCTCGGTCAACGCAACCGAGGTGAACGCTGAAACCATCGACGCCGCATTCGCCAAAGCTGTCGAGGTCGCGTTCCAGGCTGTTCGCAAACCGGTCGAAGGCACTATCCTCACCGTTCTTCGCGACACCGCGGCTGCTGCTAAGCATGCGCGCAAGAAGAAGCTTTCCCCCGAAGAGGCCATGGACGCTGTTGTCGCCGAGTCGTATGCCTCGGTTCAGCGCACGCCCGAGCTGCTTCCCGTTCTTAAGGAAAACAACGTCGTCGACGCCGGTGGTTATGGCTTCGCCATCTTGCTTGATGCTTTCGTGTCGGCCCTTACCGGCAGGGAGGGTCAGCTTGGCGACGAGCTTGCCATTTCTCGCGACGCTGCTCCCAAGGTCGAGATCGAGCAGATCAACGACTGGGAGGGTTCCCAGTTCCGCTATTGCACCGAGTTCTTGGTCCATTCCGACACCATCGATGTCGATGCAGCCAAGGAATTCCTGCCCACTATGGGCGATTGCGACCTCATGGTTGGCATGCATCCCAACTTCAAGGTGCACGTGCACTCTAACCGTCCCGATCAGGTGCTGCAGTGGTTCCTCGAGCATAACGCTCAGGTTTCCGAGGCTCATATCCACAACATGCAGTTGCAAACCGTTGCCCGCGCTGAGTCCCTTGCGGCCGACGAGGCGGCTCCTGCCGCCGAGCGCAAGCCGTTCGGTTTCGTGGCCGTCGCGGCAGGCGAGGGCAATGCCAAGATCCTGAAGAGCCTTGGAATCGATGTCGTCGTTTCCGGCGGTCAGACCATGAACCCGTCCACTAAAGACCTTCTTGACGCGGCGAACAGTGCAAACGCCGACAACGTCATCATCCTTCCGAACAATTCGAATATCATCATGGCCGCTCAGAGCGCTGCCGAGCTCGCTGAGATGAACTGCGGTGTCGTTCCCACGAAGAGCGTGCCGCAGGCTTTCGCTGCCATGTTCGGGTTTGACGAATCCGCCTCGCTTGACGAGAACGTCGAGGCTATGACCGAATCTTTCGCTGACGTTAAAACCGGCGAGGTCACCACGGCCATCAAGGATTCCAAGGATGCTCACGACAACCCCATTGTCGCTGGCGACGTCATCGGCATTGCGGACGGTTCCATCGAGGCTGTTGGTCGTTCGGTGGAAGAAGTCGTGCTGTCTTTGCTTGACGCCATGGAGGCGGAAGACGCCGACACCATGACCATCCTTGCAGGTGCCGATTTCAACGACGAGGCCTTGGATGCTTTGGTCGAGAAGATCGAGGAGCAGTTCGACGACCTCGAGATCGATCAGCATCGTGGCGATCAGCCGCTGTACCCCGTCATTTTCTCTGTCGAGTAAAGCGGCATCGTCCGTTTCCATAATCTTATGACTGCGAGCCTCCAGACCACCGCTGCACGCGATTTGGTTTCGGAGGCTCGTCTTGCCTCAACGCTTGTTCTTGACGAGTCGGTCACACGAGTCAAGTTGGTAAGCCCGGCACGCGCCTCGGTGCTTGCCAAGCTGCATATCAAAACCGTGCGTGATCTGGTGACGCATTACCCTATGCGTTACATCGATATGTCGAGGGTTGCCACGGTTGCCGCCGCACGCATTGGGGACGTTTGCACCATTTGCGGTCAGGTGTACGACGTTCAGGTGAAGCGACCGAAGCGCATACCCCTGGTCGAGATCACGCTGGTCGATGGCACGGGAACGCTTATGCTCACTATGTTTCGCCAGGTGTGGCTCGCCGACAAGCTCAAGCCCGGAATGACCATCGCCGTTGCGGGAAAGCTTGATTTCGATTACGGCTTCAAGCGCATGACCAATCCCTTCCTCGAGGTGCTCGAGGAAGAGTCTCCTGTTGAAGGGGTCATTGTTCCCGTTCACCCTGCAACCGAGAAAATCTCGCCCGCCATGATGCGCCGTTTGGTTTCCAACGCGCTCGATTTAACCAAGGGCGTTCTTGATCCGCTGCCGTTGGATATTCGGCTGAAATACCGACTGATGAGTCGCGGTGCTGCTCTTGAGTGCATCCATTTCCCACATACGATGGAAGAGCAAGCCGCTGCGCGGCGGCGTTTGGTCTATGAAGAGCTTCTGATGCTCCAGCTTGCGCTTATGATGAGCAGCGCGCGAAGGAGCAAGGGCAAGGTCGCCCGCTGCCATGTAATCGACGGTCCCTGCATGAAGTCGCTTTGCGGCAGTCTTCCATTTCAGCTGACGAACGGTCAAAACGAGGCCCGCGACCAGATTCTTTCGGTGATGGCATCCGACAGAACCGCCAACCACATGCTGCTTGGTGACGTCGGCACGGGTAAAACCATCGTTGCTGCTCATGCCTTAGCTGCGGTGGCCGACACGGGTTCTCAGGCGGCGTTCATGGCTCCGACCGAGATCTTGGCCGAGCAGCATGCTGCATCGCTCGGCCCGCTTTTGGACAAAGCGGGTGTTAGCTGGGGCTTGCTTACCGGTTCAACCTCGGCGGCAGAGCGCGATGGTTTGCTTGAGCGCTTGGCGGGCGGATCCATCACGGTTCTGTTCGGCACGCATGCGCTTTTACAGGACGACGTCGTCTTCAGGGACATGAGCTTGGCGGTTATCGACGAGCAACAGCGTTTCGGCGTCGATCAACGCGCCACTTTGCTCTCGAAGGGCGAAAATCCCGACGCGCTCTATCTAACGGCTACCCCCATTCCGCGCTCTCTTGCCCTTGCGCTGTTCGGGAACTTGACGCTTTCGTACCTGCGCGAAAAGCCCAAGGGTGTTATGCCTCGAACGACCACGGTTCACTCTCGTCAGCTTAAAGGCGCCGCTTATGATGCGGCTCTTGAGGCTTTGCGCCGCGGTGAGCAAGTGTATATCGTTTGTCCGTTGGTCGGTGAGGCGGGCAAGGCGACGGGCGCGAAGCGGAGCGACGGATCTTCAAGCACCTCCGGCTCGCGCGCCACCGGCGATCGTCATGGGTCGAAGGAAGTTCAAAGCACCGATGAGTACGAATTCGCTTCGATCAGCATCGAGGACGAGTCTGACTTGCAAGGGCTCGGGGCCGATGTCGCCGCAGCTCAATCTTACGCCGAGTTTCTTCAGCGTAAAACGTTCGTCGACTTTCACGTGGAGCTGCTTCACGGAAAGCTTCCTGCGGCGAAGAAGCGCGAGATCATGGATTCGTTCGCGAAAGGCGAGACCCAGGTTCTTGTTGCCACTACGGTTATCGAGGTTGGCATCAATGTTCCGAATGCCACGGTGATGATCGTCGAGGATGCCGATCGCTTCGGTTTGGCTCAGCTGCTTCAGCTTCGCGGCCGTGTTGGACGCGGTTCGAAGGCCGGCGAGGTGCATTTGATCTCGGGGTCGAAGTCCGACGTTGCGATGGCACGATTGCGCGCCATGGAGCAGACCGAGGACGGCTTCGAGCTGTCGAACTACGATTTGTCCTTGCGCCGCGAGGGCGATATTCTGGGAAACAGGCAGTCCGGTGCTTCTGGATTGAAACTGGTTAACATCGTGCGCGATGGCAAGGTCATCGAAGCTGCGCATGATGATGCGGCGCAGATCCTTGCGGTCGATCCCGTGCTGGAAGAAGAGGATCATCGCGCATTGGCGCGCGAGATGCGTTTGTTGTTCAAAGACGTTGTCGTTCAAGGAGGCTGAATGCGAATCGTTTCCGGTCAGTATCGTGGGCGTGTGATCGATGCGCCTGAAGGGGAGGGCACGCGCCCGACCACCGATCGCGTGCGAGAGGCTCTGATGAGCTCGCTATCCAGTCTGCGAGGTGGTTTGGAGGGCGATCGCGTCCTCGATGCTTTTGCGGGCTCGGGCGCCCTTGGGCTTGAGTCTTTGTCACGTGGGGCGTCGTACGCGCTGTTTTTCGAGCGCGACCGAAAGGCGCAAAAGGTCATTGAAGGCAACCTGCGTAAGCTCGGCATCGATTCGCGCATGGGGCGTTTGGTTCGTCAGGATGTGTTCAAGTTCGCGCCTGCGATGATCGACGCGCCGTTCGACGTCGTTTTCTTAGACCCTCCGTATGCTTATCGGGTAGATGACGTGCTCGATCTGGTACGCTCGCTGGCACGGGCGAACGCCCTTTCCGAAGGCGCTGTGATAGTCTATGAGCATGCGCAGGCAGACCGTGCCGAAGTTGATGCCGCCATCGACGCTGCCAGCGACTTTCAGGTGGAAGTCACGAAGAAATACGGTATAACCGCTGTCACCATGATGAGGTTCGAACAATGAAAATAGCTCTCACTCCCGGTACATTCGATCCGATCACGAATGGCCACCTTGATGTGATCACCCGCGCGGCTCAGCTGATGGATGAGGTTACCGTCGCTGTTGCCGCATCTCAGAAGAAAAGCCCGCTGTTCACGCTTGAGGAGCGTGTCAAACTCGTTGAGCAGGCAACCGCGCATCTTGACAACGTCAAGGTCATGCCGTTCACGGGGCTGCTCGTCGATTTCGCTCACGAACAGGGTGCGAACGTCGTCGTGAAAGGTCTTCGTGCCATTACCGACTTCGAGTACGAGTTCCAGATGACCGCGCTGAACTACCAGCTTTCGGAAACGCTCGAGACCGTCTTCATCATGTCGCCCCCCGAGTACATGTACCTTTCCAGCTCGATCGTTCGCGAGATCGCCAGTTTTCGCGGCGACATCGATCAATTCGTTCCGCCGTGCGTGGCGGAGGCTCTTCGCAGCAAGTTCCCGTTGTAGTTGAATGGCTAAGATTCGCACTGCTTCAATCTGCTGGGTAGGGTAGCGTCTTGGGGCGGTGTGACTGTGCATGGAGAGGTGAAAATGCGCCTGCGACGTGCTGGAATGACATGCTAGAATATGCCTAGTTTGTGATTCGCCGAGTGGGTTCTGGCAAACCTGATACAATTCGGCAAGCTGTAAGCCAATTAGCTAAAGCGCAAACGCAACCAAAACACAGCATGCGTGGAAGGACAATCATGGACGAAACCGGAGTTTTGGGGCTGCTCGAAGAGCTCTCCATCCTTCTTGAGGAGTCGAAGCCCGCTTTCGGTAAAAGCAATTTCCGCCAGGTGGATATTTCCGCCGCTTTCGAGATCATGGACGAGATTCGTGACACGTTCCCGAGCGAGTTCTCTCAGGCTCGTCAGATCGTCCGCGAGCGACAGAGCCTTCTGGACGACGCCGAGGCCGAGGCGAATCGCATGATCGAGGACGCCCGTGATCAGGCTATGACCATTGCCTCCGAGCGCGAGATCGTCCGCATCTCCCAGCAGCAGAGCGACCAGATCTTGGCCGACGCTCGCGAGCTTGAACGCCAGACCCGCGCTGGTGCCGAGGATTATGCCGATGAGGTGTTCGGTCATGTCGAGCAGAGCCTTGACACGCTGCTCACCAACGTTCGTCGTTGCCGCGATCGTTTGAACGCCACTACGCAGAACCGTTAATCGCGGTTTGGGTTCGGTTTCATGAACGACGCAACTATAAAAATCCCAGCCGAGCTCTTCGCCATCGCGGAGAGCTCGCATTTTGAAGGTCAACTCGACCTTGATCTTCTGATGGCCGGGTTCGACGAATATCGCTTCTCGACCCCCGTAACCTGGGATGTCGAGGTAACCAACACGGGTGATGCACTGCTTATCATGGGTCGCGCTTATGGTGTGGCTTCCACTCAGTGCGCTCGTTGCTTGGAAGATGTCGAATACGACCTCGATGGAAGCATCGAGGGTTATTTCCTGATCAACGACGAGTCCGCTGTGCCTGATGACATGGAAGGCGACGAGTTCGACGTCCTTCCCGAGAACCATATCATCGACTTGGCTCCGCTTATCGAGGCGGCTCTTATCGTCGATGCCCCCGAGATCCCGCTTTGCTCGGACGATTGCAAGGGTCTTTGCCCTGAGTGCGGCGCCAACCTCAACGATGGCGACTGCGGTTGCAAAAACGAAGAGCTTGAAGAATTCGAAGAGGCTAAGAACCCGTTTTCGGTTCTGAAGGGTCTTTCATTCGAAGAGTAATCTTGCCTGGGCCGAACATCTTGCTTTGGATGCGCGTCTGCCGTTTGCTCGGCAGGCGCGTTTTTCATAGCCAGGGTCAACGCAGACGCCGTTTCTTGACGGGCATCCTTGGTTTTCGAAAGCCCCCGCGGCTGTTGAGATCATACCCAAAAACCGCATTACTGCGTAATATTATGCAACGCGATTCAGGTGGCAAGAGATTGTCTTCGGTCGGCGGCATGGTATTTCTTGATAACAGGTAAACCTTATTTGACCTGCGAAAACAGTGCAACCTTTAACCGAACTTAACGGACGTTTCGCCCTTGCTAGAGCCTGCGCTGAGCACTCGGGACTAAGATGGCTCCATCATCATTGATCGCTTCAAGATGGGAGAAACGAAATGGGTTGTTTGTTGGAAGGTCGCGTCGCAATCGTTACGGGCGGCGGCAAGGGTATCGGCTACGGCATCGCTAGCAAGATGGCTGAGCATGGCGCTAACATCTTCATCACCGGCCGCACCGAGTCTCGTCTTCAGGAGGCTGTGAAGAAGCTTTCCGCCGAGTATGGCGTTGACTGCAGCTACGCTGTTGCTGATGGCTGCAAGGAAGAAGAAGCTGCTGCCGCTATTGCCAAGTGCGTCGAGGACTTCGGCAAGCTCGACATCCTGGTTAACAACGCTCAGGCTTCCAAGTCGGGCATTCCTTTGATCGACCAGAGCCTCGAGGACTTCGATCTTTCCATCGATACCGGCTTGCATGCCGCATTCTTCTATATGAAGCATGCGTATCCCGAGCTCAAGATGACTAAGGGCTGCGTCATCAACCTGGCTTCCGGTGCCGGTTTGTTCGGCCGCATGAACCAGTCCAGCTACGCTGCTGCCAAGGAAGGCATCCGCGGTATGTCTCGTGTTACTGCAACCGAGTGGGGTCCCGATGGAATCCGCGTTAACTGCCTGTGCCCGCTTGCCATGACCGAGCAGCTCATTCAGTGGAAGGAAGAGTACCCCGAGTCCTTTGCTGCAATCGTCAAGTCCATCCCGCTGGGCCGTTACGGCGATCCGAAGGACGACATCGGCGGCGTTGCTGTCTTCCTGGCTTCCGACCTGGCTCAGTATGTTTCCGGCGAGACTGTTGTCGTCCAGGGTGGTTCGGGCCTGCGTCCGTAAGGCTTTCTATTCACGGAATCGATTTGTAAGCGACTCGACATTATGACGGGTCGCTTTTTTCTTTCCGGGAAACCATCTGGTTTTGCCGCTGAGCGGGTCTTTTGATCGTCCCGTCATCGCATAAACCTATATCACAGCTCTTTGTTGCACAATATAATTAATTTGGTTTGTATTAACAGGTTAGTCGAAATGATAGGAGTTAGGATGAAACGATCACTGGGCAAAAAGCCGCTCTCGCTGCTTTGTGCCGTCGCACTGATTGCTTCTCTTAGTTTCCCGGTGGCTGCGTTCGCAGCCGATGGTGAAACCGCGGCGGGGCAGGGCAATGGCAACGCCGCTTCCGGTCAGGCACCTGAGGGAAATGATCAGGTTCAGGATCCCGTTGCCACGGTTGGCGGCGTGGGTTACGCTTCGCTTGAAGAGGCGATTGGGGCAGCGAAGGCCGGCGATACGGTCAAGCTTCTCAAAGACGTTCAAGATTTTAAGGGTGCTGCCATCAAACAGGACATCACCATCGATTTTGGTAGGAAAACGGTTGGCAAGGCGAATGGCATGATGTTCGACATCTATGCCAATGTCACGTTCAAGAACGGTAACGTTCAGGTTCGCGATGATTCTGCCAGCGCAGGTTCCGTTGTCTGGCTGAACGGCAACGCGTCGCTTACCGTGGAGAAAGACCTTTGGATTTACGCGCCTTCGAAGGATTTCTGCATTTCCTTCTGGTCGGATTGCAACAACGCAACCCTGAACCTCTACGGTGAGCTTTCCGGAGGAAACGGCGTTACGGTGAACGGCAACATCACTTCTCCTAATACGGTGAACGTGAATGGCGCTACCATTACCGTTAACGGGCATGGTATCTACCAGGCAGGCTTCGCCACGGCTTCAGTGAAGGATTCCACCATCGCAGCTAATGCCACGGGCATCGAGGTGCGTGCCGGAAATCTTGTCGTTGACAACTCCACCATCAAGGGCGGGGATTCGTTGACCTCCGGTCCCAATGGCGGAGGAACCACCATCGATGGTGCGGGTATTGCCATTGCGCAGCACACCACCAAGCAGGCCATCGATGTTGTGGTGAACAGCGGAACTATTTCCGGCAATCACGCTATTTGCGAGAAGAACGTTCAGCAGAATAGCCCCGAGGATATCTCCAAGGTTAAGCTCGCCATCAATGGCGGATCGTTCACTGGCGCTGTTTTAAGCGAAGATCTGAATGGTTTCATTTCGGCGGGTACGTTCAATGTCAAGCCCGATGCGGGATACGTTGCTGATGGCTATGTCGCCACGCTCAACAACGCTAGCCTCTATGACATCATGAAGAAGCAGGCCGTGGTGGCCGATAAGGAAAGCAAGAGCGACGGTTCGGTTGTCGTGAACGCTTCCGACGTCAAGCCCCAGGTTGCTCCCGAGGCACAGAATCAGCTCGCTCAGGCTGCCCTCGATTCGGCGAATTCGTTGAAGAGTGGCAAGGATCTTCCAGTGGAGGTTAAGAATCAGCAGCAGCTGAAGGCCGCTCTTGGCGATATCGCTTCTACCGACTCCGTTTCCGCTACCCTGGTTGTCAATGCACAGCCTAGCGCGGTTGCCGACGAGGCCATCAACAAGGCGAAGAACGAAAACGAAGCCGTTACGCCTCTTGACCTGTCGGTGAGCCTGCTTGTCTCGGTTGCCGATGCAGGTGGCGTTGTGAAATCTTCCGCCAGCGCCGAAGTCGCGCAGCTTCCTGAGGAGCTGACGATCACTGTTACCGTTGACCCTTCCACCGTGAAGGGCAAGGTCGTTCGTGTCGCTCGCAACCACGATGGCAAGGTTGACTTCATCGATCCGATCAACGTCGACGAGGCTACGGGAGCCATCACGTTCAAGACCGACCGTTTCTCTTCTTATGCGGTTTTGACCAGCGATAAGGCGCCCGAGGTGGTTTATCACCAGGTGAAGTTCGTCGACAAGTTCAACGATGTCACGAACGTCACGAAGGTTGAGTCGGGTAAGGTTGTTCCTCGACCCTATGACCCCTCTTTTGAGGGATATCAGTTCGCTGGGTGGTTCACCGATGAGGCTGCTTCTGAGAAGTATGATTTCTTGAATCCGGTGAGCGGGGACATCACGTTGTACGCCGGCTACAAGAAGGTCGAAAACGAGGGTGAGAAGACCGACGAGACTGACAAAACGGCAGATAAGCCCACCACTGAGCAGCCTGCTCCTCAGGAGACGGCAATTGCCCAGACCGGTGATAGCGCCTTGATGCTCGTGGTCGGTGCCGTTAGCGCTGTCGCTCTTGTCGCTGCGCTTGGTGCGATCATGATGCGTCGTCGCAACCAGCACTAATCATCGCCGATCGATGTTTTGCGAGGGGCGGCCAAAGTGCCGCCTCTCGTTTTGTTTGGTGGGGAAGGGGCGTGAATTGTGCAGAACAAGCGCATGATCTCGCTTTGTCGCTTGCTTTGAGCAAGGTGCTTTGATACCATTACGTGTCGCATGTTTAAGCAACAAGGTCGTCGACGGTGACGGCTTTTGAAGAAGGAGATTTGAAATGGCAGTACCTAAACAACGCATGGGCCGTATCCGCACTCGTACGCGCCGCAGCACTCACGACCGCATGGATGCACCTTCGCGTTCCGTTTGCCCGCAGTGCGGCGAGGTCAAGCTTCCTCATCGCGTATGCCCCAATTGCGGTTTCTACAAGAACCGCGAGGTCATCGAGACCGAGTAGGTTCTCTCCTTTCAGTGAATGTAAGCCTCCTGTCTGCACGTGTTGATAGGGGGCTTTCTTTTTAATCCCGCAGTCGTTGGGAAATCAGAGCATCGTGGGGGATATCATGGCTGATCAATCTACTGACCGATTCACAACCATCGCAGTGGACGCTTTGGGTGGCGATAACGCCCCCGGTGTCGTTCTGGAAGGCGTTCAGGCGGCTTTGGCTGCCGACGGCTCTCTGAAGGTCATCCTGTGCGGTCCCGCGGACGTCGTCGAGCCTTTTGCGGCTAAGAACGATCGCTGCGTCGCACGCGTCACCACCGAGTTCATCGATATGGGCGAGCATCCCGCCGAGGCCGTCAAGCATAAGAAGGATTCTTCAATCGTCGTCGGCTGTCAGCTGGTGCGCGATGGGGAGGCTCAGGGGTTCTTCTCGGCTGGTTCAACCGGCGCATGCCTGGTCGCGGGCACGCTTGTCATCGGCCGTTCCAAGGGCATCAAGCGCCCGGCTTTGGCAACCGTCATCCCGTCGCCCGTCAAGCCCGTCGTCATGTGCGATGTGGGCGCTAACGCTGATTGCAAGCCCGAGTATTTGGTGCAGTTCGCCAACATGGCAACCATTTACGCAAGCAAGATCCTGGGCATCGCCAACCCGAAGGTCGGTCTTTTGAACATCGGCGAAGAGGACACGAAAGGCTCTCAGTTCGCTCAGGAAGTTAATGCGCTTATGCGCGAACAGGTTCCCAACTTCGCTGGCAATGCCGAAGGCAAAGACATCATGAAGGGCACCTTCGATGTCATTGTCACCGATGGTTTCACTGGCAACGTGTGCCTGAAAACCATCGAGGGCACGTCCAAGGTCCTTTTGTCTGAGCTCAAGGGCATCATGAAGGCATCGCTTCTCACTAAGCTGGGTGCTGCAACCATGATGGGCGGCTTGCGCGGCCTCATGGACAAGGTGAACCCCGACGCATACGGCGGCGCACCGCTTTTGGGCGTGAAGGGCGCCTGCATCGTCGGCCATGGTTCATCGAACGCAGAGGCTATCAAGAATGGCGTTATCACCACGGCACAAACCGTTCGCCAGCAGGTTTCTGAATTAATCGCGCAAACCATATAGCAACGTCGGCGGGCATTTTAGCTGGGATACAATGGAACGGGATAGGGCTTGCCCTGTCCCGTTTCTTCGGTTTGCCAACGGTTTCCTTTTGGCGTTGACCAAGGCGTAAACTGAAGGCAAGCCGCAACTTCGCGAATAGCTTTGTTGAAGCGCGTCCCTGTTCGAAAGGACGCTTCGACAATGTTGATTTGCGGATGTTGGCGATTGCAACACCATTCGGCACACGAGGATCGGAATTCCGTGAATTTGAACGAAGAACAGCGGGTGAAGCTCGGCCGCGCCGAGAAAATCATCCAGCATGATTTCAATGACAAGCAGCTTATCCTGTCGGCTATCACTCATCCGTCGGCCACAGAGGGGCGTGCCGTCAAATACTCTTACGAGCGACTTGAGTTCCTTGGCGACAGTGTTTTGGGCGCCATCGTCGCGTCGGTCGCGTTTCATCGTTACCACGATCTTGACGAAGGCGGCTTGACGCGTATCAAAGTCGCTCTTGTTTCGGGCACCAGCCTTTCCGATGTTGCGAGCGATCTTGGCTTCGCCGATGTTATCGTGTTCGGCTCATCCGAGGCTGGCACAGGTCGTCGTGGCCTGCATTCGGCCCTTGAGAACGTTTACGAAGCGGTTGTCGCAGCCCTTTATCTTGATGGCGGCATCGATTGCGCACGTGAATTCATCGACCGCACGCTCATTCCCAAGATGAGCATCGACATGGCTAAAGAGCCGGAAAACCCGAAGAGCGCCCTTCAGGAACGTCTGCAGGAAGATGGCATCACGCCTACCTATAAGCTTATCGAAACGCAAGGCCCTCCGCATGACCGCACGTTCGTCGCGCAGGTGTTCGCGGGTTCCCGCGGCTTGGCCAGCGGCACCGGCCGCACTAAGAAAGAAGCGGAAAGCCAGGCCGCGAAAAGCACGCTTGCTCGTTTGAGCGAGTTCTTCGGCATTGGCCTTGACGAGCAGGAACGTGCTGAGAAAGCCGTTGAGAAGGCGCAGGCCAAGGCTGAGAAGACCGTCGCCCAGGCGCAGGCCAAGGCTGAGAAGACCGTCGCCCAGGCGCAGGCCAAGGCGAAGAAGGCCGCCAAGCGCAACAACAATAAAAAGAAGAAGAGCCTGCCGGCCGCCAACCCCGATTCGGAATAGGCCTGCACGAAGCAGCGTCTGAACCCAGAAGGAACCGCCTCGATGTACCTGAAATCACTTGCGCTCAAAGGCTTCAAGTCTTTCGCCGATCGCAGCGTGCTCTCTTTGGAGCCCGGCATCACTGCGATCGTCGGTCCGAATGGTTCGGGCAAGTCAAATATCTCCGATGCGGTGATCTGGGTTCTCGGCGAGCGCAACGCGCGTAATCTGCGTGGTCAGGCCATGGAAGACGTCATCTTCTCGGGCTCGTCGGCGCGCAAGCCCGTTTCCGTCGCCGAGGTCGAGCTGGTTCTTGACAATTCCGATGGCACGCTCCCCGTCGATTTCGACGAGGTGTCCATCACGCGTCGCATGTATCGCAGCGGCGATTCTGAATACCTGATCAATGGCGTGGTCGCGCGCCGTATGGACGTTCTTGACATCCTGCATGATTCGGGTCTGGGAACGGGCACGCATTCCATCATCTCGCAGGGCAAGCTCGATCAAATCCTGCAGTCTCGCCCTGAAGACCGCCGCGCTCTCATCGAGGAGGCTGCGGGCGTTCTGAAGCACAAGCAGCGCAAAGAGAAAAGCGCGCGCAAGCTCGAGCAAATGGACAATCATCTTGCCCGTGTTCGCGACGTTGCTTCCGAGATCGGCCGTCAGCTGGGGCCGCTCGAGCGCAAGGCCAAGCGCGCGATCGCTTATGAAGAGGCAAGTGTCCGTTTGCACGAGGTACAGCTTGCTCTTGCGGTTGACGACCTTCGTGCCCTGCAAGTTTCCTGGGATCGCGTTTGCGCAACCGAAACGCAGCTCGAAACCGAAGTATCCGACATGAAGCAGCAAGTCGGAGCAGCCGAGCAAAAAGTGAATGACATTCAGGAGCTCATCCGAACCAAAGCCAATGATGCCGGTGAGCTTGCTCGCTCCCAGCGCAAGGCAACGGCTGTGGCCGAGCGCCTTGATTCAGCTGAGATGCTCCTTCGTGAGAAGCGTCGTTCTGCAGAAAGCTACGAAGCCGATATTGCGCTATCCATCGAGAACGCGAAGGCCTCTAAAGAGGCGGCGGAGAATGAGCTCCAGGCTGCTCGCGAGCAGTTCTCTGAGGCTCAAAATGCATTTGCCGCCGCACAACAGAAGGTTGCTCGGGTTGATGCAGCCCGTCAAGAGACGTATGACAAGCGCCGCGCCCTCGAGAAGATGGTAGACGAGCTTGATTCCACCAAGCGTCGCCTCGACCGCGATTGCGACGAGGCGCGTCGTAAGCTCATGGGCATGAAAGACCGCCTTTCTGCGGGCATCGCCCAAGAGAAAATGGTTGATGCGCGCCGTTCCGAGATCGACGCCGATCTGGCGAAGGCGACCGCCGAGCACGATGCTCTTTCCGAGGCGCTTTCTGCGGCAGCTTCGGCACTGGAAGAAATCCAGGCAGCTGACAAGGCTGCTCAAGAGCGCTTGGGTTCCGCTTTCACCGAGCGTAATTCCGCCCGCTCTGCACGCGATGCCGCGGCGGACGAGCAGCGCGTTCTTTCTGCCGAGATCAAGGCGGTTAAGCAATCTCTCCGTGCCAGCCGCAGCGACGACCCGGCTTTGATTTGGCTTCTGGATAACGCCGAGTCCCTTGAAGGAGGGCTTGCCCCCCTGGCTCAGGCTTTGGGCGCGCCCACCGGGCTTGAGTCGTTGGTTGAGCGCTTGTTGGGCGATGATCTTTCGGCCCTTATGGTTGCTGATGCGCCGGCTGCGTCCCGTGTCATCGCCGCTTTGAAGGCGCAGGGCGCCGCAGGCGATGTGTCGATGGTCTTCAGGAAGCGCAACGGCTCTGAGCCGGCTTTCATTCAGGATGTTCCCGCTCGCGCGGCAAAATCCGGTCGAGTTTTGATCGATCAGTTGAATTATCCTGCTGACGCCGCCCGTATCGTCGAATCGCTTTTGGGCGACGTCGTGCTGTGCGACAGCGCCGAACAGGCTTTTGCCTTGCATGATTCCGACGACAAGGGCTTAAGGTTCGCCACGGCCGACGGGTGCGTGGTATGGCCGCAGGGCAAGGTTTCCGTTTTCGGGGCAGCTGCCGACAAGAACGAGGGCGTTTTGGCCCGCGAGCGTCGCATCGCTGAGCTTACCGGTCAGCTTGCGCAGGCGGATCAACGTCTTGCCGCCGCGCAGGAGTCGGTTTCCAAAGCCGAGGAATCGTACCGTCTTGCCCAAGAGGCAAGCCTTAAAACCAGTCAGGAGCTTGCCAAGCAGAAGGGCGTGGTTGAGGCCGCCCGTGCCGACGAGCAACGCTGCGCATCGCGCATGAATGCGCTTGTTCGCGAGTGCGAATCCGTGAACGCGCGCCATGACAGCGCGCGCAAGACGGTGGAAGAGCTGCGCCCCGACGTCGAGGCGCTTGAGGCGTCCATCGCCGACATGGAGGCAAAACGCACGCAAACGCTCGATCAGCACACCGAGGCGCTTGACAAGGTCGTTCCGCTTCGCCGTGAGGCGGGACGTTTGAACGACGAGCTTTCAAACGCCAAGCTCGAGCTTGCCAAGCTCACCGAGCGCAAAACGTACGCTTCGCGCATCGTGGACGCCCGCCTTCGCGATATCAGGCAAGCCGAAGAGTCCGATCGCGAGTCTCGCGTCTCGCTCGAGCGCAAGCGTGCTGCTCAGCGTCGCGCCGTCCCGCTGCTCGAGACGCTTTCCGTCCTCTCGCAAAGCCTGCGCGAACGCGTTCGGGCAATCGACGAGGCCATCTTGGCTTCCGAGGATACGGCCAACGGCTTTCAGGAAACCGCGGCTATGGCACGCGAGTCGGCGCGGCTCGCTCGGGACAATTTCGATGCGGCCAATTCCCGCATGACGCAAACGCGCGTCGAGAAGGGAAGGCTCGAGCTTCAGGTTCAGGCTGCGGTGAAGGCTGTGGTCGACGATCTTTCCACGCCGCTTGAGGTTGCCCAAGAGCTGCCGAAACTCGAGGATCGCCCGTCGTTCGAGGACGAGTCCTTCAAGCTTCAGAAGCGCATCAAGAACATGGGTGTCATCAACCCCGATGCCGCTAAAGAGTACGAGCTTCTTAAGAAGCGCCACGACTACTTCTCGGCGCAGCTTGAGGACATGGAAGCGGCCCGTCGTTCGCTTGCGAAAATCGTGCGCATCATCGATAGGCGCATGCGTGACGATTTCGTTGTCACGTTCGAGCAGGTGAACAAAAACTTCTCCGAGACGTTCGCCACGCTGTTCCCGGGTGGCTCGGCCGAGCTTGTGCTCGAGGATCCCGATGATCTTGAGCACACAGGGGTCGAGGTGAAGGCGCAGCCGCGTGGCAAGCGCATTGCGAAGATGTCGCTCATGTCGGGTGGCGAGAAATCGCTGACTGCATTGGCGCTTCTGTTCGCGATCTATCGCATCCGCAAAGCGCCGTTCTACATCCTCGACGAGGTGGAGGCTGCGCTTGACGACACCAATTTGCGCCGATTGGCGGCTTATATCGACTCGCTGCGCAGCACCACGCAGCTTATAATGATCACTCATCAGCGTCGTTCGATGGAAATGGCGGACGTCTTGTTTGGCGTTTCCATGCAGGCGGACGGCGTCACGAAGGTTCTCAGCCAGAAGCTCGAGCATGCGCTCGAGAATGCCGAGTAAGGGGTTCACATGGGGTTTTTCGGACGATTCAGCGACGGTCTGACCAGGTCGCGCGCAACGTTTCGGGAGCGCATGAACATCATCCTCGATCGAGGTCCGAAGCTTGACGAGGAATTTTGGGACGGTCTTGAGGAAACGCTGATCTTGGCCGACGTGGGCGGCGGCGTTGCTGCTCGCATCGTCGAGAATCTGCGCGATCAGGCAACCATGAAGGCGCTGCCCGACGCCTATGCGGTTCTCGATCTTCTGTACGACGAGATCGCCGAGCTGTTCGTCGAGGGCGGCGAAGGCATCTTCGACGGCGATCCGAGCGTCGTCCTTTTCGTGGGCGTCAATGGTTCTGGCAAAACCACTACGTGCGGGAAGATCGCCAAGGAGCTCCACGACGGCGGGGAATCCGTGGTTTTGGGCAGTGCTGACACGTTCCGCGCTGCCGCCATCGAGCAGCTTGAGGTTTGGGCCAAGCGCGCTGACGTTGAGATGTGCTCGCGTGAGCGCGGGGCCGACCCTGCCAGCGTATGCTACGACACCATCGCGCGCGCCGAGGAGCTGGGCGCCGACAAGGTTCTCATCGACACCGCCGGCAGGCTTCATACCTCCGCTGACCTCATGCGCGAGCTTGAGAAGGTTGTCAACGTGGTGCGCAAGCGCTCGAACGTGCCGGTCTACAACGTGCTGGTCATCGACGCTACCACCGGCCAGAACGGTTTGAACCAAGCGCGCGAGTTCAACAAGGCCCTCGATCTTGATGGCGTGATCATCACCAAGCTCGACGGCACGGCGAAGGGCGGTATTGCCCTGGCCGTTTCCCACGAGTTGCAACTGCCCATCCTGAAACTCGGTGTAGGCGAGGGGATGGATGATCTCAAAGATTTCGACGCATTGGAATATGCCCGCGACCTCATCGGCGACTTCGGCCGCGAAGGGCAAAGCGGGGAAGAGGAGTAACGAAACATGTTCGAATCGCTTTCCGACAAACTTCAAGGAGTATTCTCGGGCCTGCGCGGTAAGGGCCGCCTCACCGAGAAGGACATCGCTGATGCCATGCGCGAGATCCGCATGGCGCTGCTTGAGGCTGACGTCAACTTCAAAGTAGTGAAGAACTTCACCACGACGTGCACCGAGCGCTGCATGACCGCCGAGGTTCTCGACTCGCTCACTCCTGCCCAGAACGTCATCAAGGTCGTTATGGACGAGCTGACGCGCCTTTTGGGCGAGGAAGATGCCAAGCTCGACCTTACACCCAACAAGATCCCTAACGTCATCATGCTCGTGGGTCTTCAGGGCTCTGGTAAAACCACCGCCGCTGCCAAGCTTGCTTACTTGCTGAAAAGCGAGAAGCACAACCCGCTGTTGGTTGCATGTGACGTCTATCGTCCCGCCGCAGCCGATCAGCTTGAAACGCTCGGTGGCGAGATTGGCGTGAAAGTCTACCGCGGCGACGGCATCGACCCGGTTCGCATCGCCAAGGAAGGCGTCCAGGAGGCCATTAACGGCCTACGCGATATCGTGATCATCGACACCGCCGGCCGTTTGCATGTCGATGAGGCCATGATGGTCGAGGCCGAGCGCATCAAAGAAGCCGTTTCGCCCGACCAGATCCTTATGGTCGTTGATGCCATGACCGGTCAGGACGTCGTGAACGTTGCCAAGTCATTCGCCGAGCGCGTCGACTTCGACGGCGTCATCATGTCCAAGATGGATGGCGACGCCCGTGGCGGCGGCGCCCTTTCCATTCGCGAGGTAACCGGCAAGCCCATCAAGTTCATTTCACAGGGCGAGAAGCCCGATTCCCTTGAGGCCTTCCATCCCGATCGCATGGCCAAGCGCATCCTTGGCATGGGCGACATGATCTCGCTCATCGAGAGCGCCGTAAAGGTTCAGCAGCAAGAGGAAGAAGCCGAGGCCGCAGAGCGTTTGATGCGCGCCGACCTTAGCCTGAACGATTTCTTGGACATGAACCGTCAGATCAGGAAGATGGGCGGCATCTCCAAGCTTGTCAGCGCCCTTCCTGGCGGTGACAAGGCCCTTGCAAGCGGTCAGGTTGATGAAAGCGCCATGGACCGCATGGAGATCATCATCAACTCCATGACCAAGCAGGAGCGCTCGAAGCCCGATGTCATCAACGGCAGCCGTCGTGCACGCATTGCTGCCGGTGCAGGCGTCACCGTTCATGATGTCAACGACCTCATGAAAAAGTACGCCGAGGCACGCAAGATGGTGAAGAAGATGGCCCCCGCCATGGCTGAGCCGTCTCGTGGCAAGAAGGGCAAGAAAGGCAAGAAGGGCAAGAAAGCAGGCCGTATGCGCATGCCCGGTATGCCCGCAGGCATCTCCCGCGCCGATTTGAAGCGCATTCAGGACATGATGGGCCAGTAGTCACGGTGTCAAGCGAAGGCCGCTCTTGTGTAGTTTCGTCGCAGTCGCGCGTTGAGCTGCACGTTATTCTTGGGTCTTAGCTAGAATGATTGGGCAAATTGCTTGCCAAACCGTCGATCAGGTCTTAACATTAGCAATTGCTGTTTTCGCAGGCAAAGAGGTGCTGTCAATGTCTGCACCTGGTAATAAAGAGCTTTAGCAAAAGGAGTTCGTCTTCATGGCAGTAAAGATTCGCCTTGCACGTCACGGTGCCAAGAAGTACGCGTACTATCGCGTTGTCGTCGCTGATTCCCGTAAGCCCCGCGACGGCAAGTTCATCGAGGAAGTTGGTCGCTTCAACCCCAACACCCATCCTCATTTGGTCGAGTTCGACACCGATCGCATGAACTACTGGATCGGCGTTGGCGCTCAGCCTACCGACACCGTTGCTCGTCTGTGGAAGAACGCTAACGAAGAGGCTTAATTTCCATGGCTGATCAGACTAATGAAATGGCCGGGCTTGTCGATTGCTTGGTTCGTCCTCTCGTCGAGGACGAAGACCAGCTGAACATCGTTTCAAGCCAAACCGATAACGGCACCATCCTCATCGAGGTTCACGTCAGTGAGCAGGATGCCGGTAAGGTCATCGGTCGCCAGGGTCGCGTTATCAAGTCGATCCGCACGCTGGTGCGCGCAGCGGCTTCTCGCACCAATTCTCATGTCGAAGTCGAGATCATCGAATAAATGCGCAATTGGTCTGATGTCGCCGTATTGGCGAAAACGCGTAATCTAGACGGAGGGTTCGTTGTGAAATCCGCAGCGAACCTTCCTTTTTTACTTGACGAGGGCGACGAGGTCGCTTTCGTTCCGCCCGTCCTTGACGCGCCCAGGCGCGGCGTCGTTCTTGACGTGCGCTTTCTTGACGACGATTCAGCCGTCGTCCATTTTGATTCGGTTGTCGATAAAAACACGGCCGAGCAGCTTGCTGGCTGCCATTGCCTTGTCCAGCTCACGCAGGAACAGCGCGACTATATCGCCCAGACCCCCGTTTCGTGGGATGGGTGGAGCGTTGTCGATACCGAGTTCGGCCTGATTGGCCACATCAACGAGATCATCGAAAACCCTGGCCAGATGCTGTTGTCCGTAAAACGCGCCGATCGCAGCAACCCTGAAGCCCAGGACGATATTCTCATTCCCGTGGTCGACGAGTTCATCGTCGGCGTCGATGCCGATTCCCAGATCGTCGAAACGCATATTCCTGCCGGCTTGCTGTCCCTGTAAGGCGGGTCCATATGATCGTAGAGACTCTTTCCACGTTCCCCCATATGTACGATTCCGTCATGGGCTCCTCCATGATGAAGATCGCCCAAGAAAAGGGGATCCTTGATTTTCACGCGCACGACTTGCGCGACTGGACGCACGACCGTCATCGCACCACTGACGACGACCCGTACGGCGGCGGCGATGGTTTGGTCATGAAATGCGAGCCTATCTTCGAGGCTTACGACGACATTTCCTCGGACGGTCGCAAACCTCATACCATCTTCCTTGCTCCTCAGGGTCGCAAGTTCGACGACGCGTACGCGTGCGAGCTTTCTCAGCACGATCACCTTTTGTTCATCTGCGGTCATTACGAGGGCATCGATGAGCGCGCTTACACGCTGGCCGATGAAGTCGTCTCGCTGGGGGATTACGTTCTTACTAGCGGTGAGCTTGCCTCGATGGTGGTCATCGATGCGGTTGTCCGCAAGCTCCCCGGCGTTTTGGGCGCTGAAACCGGTGCGCTTGGCGAAAGCTTCGCCGACGGCCTTTTGGAATACCCGCAGTACACCCGTCCTGCCAGCTTCCGCGGCATGGATGTCCCTGCTGTGTTGCTGTCGGGTGACCACGGCAAGGTCGATGTCTGGCGTCGCCAACAAAGCCTTTTGCGTACGAAACAGCTTCGCCCCGATTTACTGGAATCGGTCGAGCTCTCCAAGTCGGATAAGGAATTTCTGGATCTTTAGCCGACGGTTCACGTCCAACGTTTTAGGCGTTATCATTAACGGGCATGTGGCTTGGCTGCGGCGCAGCCAAGTTCTTCGTTTCGTTCCTATCAAGGATTCGCAAGGCATTTATGGACGCAGGTCACCACGCAAAAGAAACTGAAAACGGTGTTTTTCGCAACATCATGAGCGCCGTTGGCC
>CAKUNS010000004.1 GCA_934668515.1 uncultured Eggerthellaceae bacterium | reverse complement strand
GACGACAACGGCACCGTTGTAGCTGCGAAGGAAACCCTCCAGCCATTTGACGCTTTCAAGGTCGAGATGGTTGGTGGGCTCGTCCAGCAGAAGCAGATCGGGGTTGCGCACCAGAAGCTTCGCCAAGGCAAGGCGCATCTGCCAACCGCCCGAGAAATCGGTGGTCAAGCGGTCCATATCGGCTTCCTTGAAGCCCAAGCCGAACAGCACGCTTCGGACTTTCGCCTCGATGCTGTAGCCGCCCAAGGCCTCGTACTCGTCGCGCGCACGGCCGGCTGCAGCAAGCTGCTTCTCGTCGGGATTGGAGCCAAGCTCGGACTCGAGTTTATGAAGACGGCGCTCGGCTTCGAGAACCTCGATCTGACTGGAAAGGACTTCTTCGAAAACGGGGTTGTCTCCCATTTCGATGGCTTCCTGCTCGAGGTAGCCGACACGGGCGCCGCGCGCGAAGAACACCTCGCCGGCATCGGCGTCTTCCTGACCGGTAATGATGCGGAGCATGGTTGTTTTGCCCGCGCCGTTCGGGCCGACCAGCGCCAGGCGGTCGTGATCCTCAAGTTTGAAGGTGACGTCGGAGAACAGCGTTCGGCCGCCGAACGACTTCGTAAGGTGGGAAACCTGCATTATCACGTGAATCTATCCCCTGCTGAAATGCTGAAATGCGTTTATTTGCCGTGAAGAGTTTAATATACCCGCCGACGTCGCATGCGAGGAACCAGAACGAAAACGCAATAAGCAAGCGCGACCATCGCGATGGCGCACCCGAAGATACCGACGTACTTAAGACCGAGATGCGTGCAAACGGAGCCACCGATGAAGCTTCCCGTGCCAATGCCAAGGTTGAAGATGCCCGAGAACATGGCCATGGCGACAGTCTGCTCGGACTCGTCGGCAACCTCGATGATCTTCGCCTGGTACACGATGTTGTACCCCGAACCCGACACACCCCACAGCACGCATACCGCAGTGAGCAGCGGAAGAGCCGCGACGCTGGGACGAAGCACCGCCAACGAGAACGCGACGCCGGCGATGACGGCGCACGGGAAGAAGGACGATTTCGCCGAATAGAAGCGCGTGCACACCGCGCTGCCCAAAAGGCCGGCGATGCCGAAAACCACCAGCACCACGGTGACAACGTCCTCGCCCATCCCGCCGATCTGAAGCAAGAACGGCTCGATGTAGCTGTAGCAGGTGTAATAGCCCATGGGGTACAGCGCCGTGACCACGAAAACACCGACGAGCACCTTGTTCTTGAAAAGAGAGGGAAGCTGGTTCAGCTTGAAGGCGGCCGCGCCCTCAAGGCGCGGGAAGACGAACAACAGGTAAAGCAACACCGCGAACGACACGGCGCCCACGCAGGCAAACGTCTGGCGCCAACCAAGAAGCAAACCGATGACGCGGCCAAGTGGCAAGCCGACGACCATCGCCAAAGCAGAGCCCGCAACCACCACGCTTACGGCAAGCGCCCCGTGTTGAGGGTCGACCAAGCGCGCAGCGATCGGCGCGGCGATAGCCCAGAACACCGAATGGGCGCAGGCCACCACCAAGCGCGCGACGATAAGCATACCGTAGCTGGCGGCGATGGCCGACAAAAGCTGCCCTGCGCAGAACACGCCCAGAACAAGCACGATAAGCGGCTTGAATGGGATGCGCGACGCAAGCATCATAAGCGGCACGGACAGGATCATGACGGCCCACGCATATACCGACACGATGAGACCGGTGGTCCCCTCGTCGGTTCCGAATGTCGCGCCGATGTCGGTAAGCAAACCAACAGGCATGAACTCAGACGTATTGAAGATGAAAGCGGAAACCGTGATTCCCAGCAGGGGCAAAAGCTCTCGCAGGGTCAAAGCAGATTTGTTCTTACTTGCCACAAGTCCTCTTTAGCGCGAGCCGACATGCGCGATCACGCGGCACGGCAAGCCGGTCAAGCCAACGTATTTCATAGGGTATGTGCAGATGGTGAGCGGTTGCTCGCATGCAACAAGGGCGTCAAGGCCGCACAGGTTCTCAACGACGAACGTACCGGCGTTCGCCAAGCGGGCATCGGTCGGGGTGTGTTCAGGCGGGCGGCGGATTCCCGCGAAATCCAAGCCGACGATTGAAACGCCCTTCTTGACCAACGCATCGATAAGCTCGACGGAAAGCTGCGGATGCTCGCTGAAATAACCCTTCGAGCCGTAGCCCGCCTTCTCGACGAAGCCCGTTCGAAAGCCCACGAACATATCTTTGCCGACAAGATCGAAGTCGATATCGGAAATCCGAATGTCGCGACCATGGACATCCGACACGTCGAAAACGACGCCGACGCGCTCGCTGTACTCAAGAGGGAATTCCTTGCCCATGACGTCGAAGTGGGTTCCGACGTGCCCTGCGAAGCCCTTGCGTTCATCGCTTTTCGCGATCTCGCGCATCTCGGGAGTAATGGGAAGCGTGATATCGATAAACTGCATGCGAAACCCTCCTAATCGATAGCCGACTGAAATGAAAACGGCCAGAGCGTTTGCCCTGGCCGAATGCTATCAATGGAGCGGACAACGGGGTTCGAACCCGCGACCCCCACCTTGGCAAGGTGGTGCTCTACCAACTGAGCCATGTCCGCATTGCAAGAATGCATATTAGTACGTAATTTCTTGCTAGGCAAGCTCTTGTAGAAATGTGAAGACAGCATCCATAAGTTCCGCGGGAGTGAGCGAGGTTCCCTCGATCCCGCCCGCCCCCGGCGCAGCCGAAGAAGACGCCGCACGAGAGGATGAGGTGCCCATGCCGGCCCCCGCCCCGCTGCGCTTCGAAGCCCCGATCTTGCCCGCACCGACCGACACACGCGAGCTGCGCCTGGTCGATCGGTCACGCAACGACAACCCGTCAGGCCCGAAATATTTCAACGGAAGGCGCAGCTTCCTTTTGTCGGCAAGATAGCTTCCGCCCGCGCGACGGATCTTCGTCGAAAGCTCATCCGGAATATCCACCGGCTCAACAACCAATTTGCCGCCCACCACCGAGATCAACTTGATATGATGCTCGGCCGCCCAAGCGCGAATGCGCGCCTTGTCGAACATGCTCTTCGCGGCGTCGGGCATGTCAGGACGCTTCGAGGACAAGTCGTTGAAGACGTCCTCCACCGCCTCGATCGTCGCCGCTGAAGCCACGCGACGATACCAAAGAACGCGCTCGTCGGCATCGGGGATGTACGGTTCGGGGAAGAACATATCGCCCGGAAGATTCACCGTGATGTCCGACAAGGCAGGTGGCAGGCCGTCACCGTCGACGGCAACGCCTTCGCGCGTGTCGCCAACGGCGCTTGCAAGCATCTGCGCGAACAGGTCGAAACCGACCGCAGACATGTTGCCCGACTGCTCGGCACCTAGGATATCGCCCGCGCCGCGGATCTCGAGATCGCGCATGGCAATGCGCATGCCGCTGCCAAGCTCCTGATGCTCGCCAAGCGCGGTAAGACGCGCCGTCGCCTCCTCGGTGAGGGGGATGTTGTCGGGGAACATGAAGTAGGCATAGGCCTGCGTGGAAGAGCGGCCCACGCGCCCCTTCAGCTGATACATCTGCGCCAAGCCAAGGCGTTGCGAGTCTTCGATGATAAGCGTGTTGGTATGAGGGTTGTCGATGCCGCTTTCGATGATGGTGGTTGCCACCAGAACATCAAGCTGACCCGCCGCGAAATCTTCCATGGTGCGCTCAAGCGAGTCTTTGTCCATCTTGCCGTGAGCCACACCGACACGCGCCTCGCCCGCAGCCTCCTGCACGCGGCGCACGGCCTCGTCGATGGAGCGAACGCGATTCGAGACGTAGTAAACCTGGCCGCCACGGCCAAGCTCACGCCTGATGGCGGCGCTAACCAAGTCGGGATCCCATTCGCCCACGTGCACTTCAACGGGGCGTCGCTCGTCGGGCGGCGTGAGGATCAGGCTCATGTCGCGCACACCGGAAAGCGACATCTGCATGGTGCGCGGGATGGGCGTTGCCGAAAGCGTGAGCACGTCGATGTACTCGCGCAGATTCTTCATCTGCTCTTTGTGGCCCACGCCGAAACGCTGCTCCTCGTCGATGATGACAAGACCGAGATCATGGGGGTTCACATCGCGCGAAAGCAGGCGATGCGTGCCCACCAGGATATCGACGTCGCCGTTCGAAAAGCCCTCAAGCGCGGCTTGTTGCTGCTGGGGTGTGCGGAAACGAGAAAGCACCTCGACTTTCACGCCGAAAGGCTCGCAACGCTCGCTGAAGTTGGTGTAGTGCTGCTGAGCCAAAATGGTGGTCGGGCACAAAACCATGACCTGCTTGTTATCTTGAGTGGCCTTGAACGCGGCACGAAGCGCGACCTCGGTCTTGCCAAAGCCAACGTCACCGCAGACCAGTCGGTCCATCGGCCGAGGCGATTGCATGTCCGCCTTCACGTCGGCGATAGCGGAAAGCTGATCGGGGGTCTCCCGATACGGGAAAGCATCTTCCATTTCGCGCTGCCACGGGGTATCGGGGCTGAAGCGGAAACCCTGCACCGCCGCACGACGGGCATAGACGTCCACCAGATCGAACGCGAGTTTTTTCGTTGCCTTGCGCGCCTTCGAAAGAGCGCGCGACCAATCCGAGGTGTTCAGACGCGTAAGGCGCGGGCTGGAGCCTTCGGGACCCACATAACGCGTGACGCGGTCAAGCTGCTCGACCGGGACGAACAGCTTGTCTTCGCCGTCGTATTTCAGCTCAAGGTAATCGCGTTCGGTGCCGTCGATCTCGCGGCGCACCAATCCTGCGAAGTACGCGATGCCGTGAGCAGCATGAACGACATAGTCGCCCGGCCTGTACGGGAACGTGACCTCGGTCACGTCGACACGGCGGTTAGCGCGATGCGCCTGGGCGCCCTGCGTGTCAGACAAGCTGATCATGGCAAGCTTCGCCTTGGGGATGATCATGCCCAGGGGAATATCGACGTCGACGACGTTCACCACGCCACGACGGAGGCGGCGCTTTCGAAGCTCGACGTGCTCATCTTCGTCGGAAACGCGCGCCTTTGCCTCACGCGCGAGCGCCGACGTCGCCACTCCGCCGGCACTGCGCTCGACCGAAATATCAGGACGCTGTCGCTGCGCTTCACGATCCTCTGACGCTGTCAGGGGCTTTCGCGAAAGCCCCTTCGGCGTCGAAGCGCGCTCGGCCGAAACCCCGGGACGCTGTCGCTGCGCTTCCGAGGAAGCGCGCTCGGCGTCAGCGTCGTTGCCTGAATCCAACCTCTCCTGAATGGGCAGGCTGTGCTCGACGAACGCAAGCTTCATGTCCTCGCGGGCGCGATAACCCGGAGCCGAGAACACCACCAGATAGTTGCCGTCGATGAGCTGGCGAAGGCGGCCGTACAACTTCTCGGGATGCCCCGCCACCTCAACGCGCTTGACTGGCAGCTCTTCATCAAGCGCGCTTCCAACGCGCATGATGGACAGATACGTCGCACGCACGTCGCCGCCGAAATCCAGTGTTGCCGGAGATGCATACAACCCCTCAAGGGCGATGTTCGACCCCTTAGCGCGGGCTGAGATCTCGTCCATAGCATGCATGGCGTCGTCAACAAGAGAACGCGGCTCGACCAAGCACGACAAAACGCCCTTGCGCGCGTAATCGCCCAAAGTAACAGTCTTATCGTGGATCATCGCCAACAGGGCATCGGCACCCTCGAAATGAAGCCCACCCTCGAGCTGCTCGAGCAAATCGCGATGGGCGGGATTAGTACGAGCCGAACGCTCGAGCTTCTTGATAGCCTTCGCACGCGAGGTCGCCGAACACGAGAACTCGCGAACCGGGTAAACTTCGATGGAATCAAGCGACGAGATGGTCTGCCCCGTCGACAGAACGATTCGCCTGATCTCATCAACCTCGTCGCCGAAGAAGTCGATGCGCACGGGAAAAACCGAGTTGCCCGGGAACACGTCGATCACGCCGCCACGAACCGCGAATGTGCCAGGGCCGTCGATCTCGCCGGTGTTGGCGTAGCCGCACTCCTCCAAAGAACGCCCGATGTCCTCGAACGAATCGACCCCGCGCTTCGAAGCGCCTGGCATATCAGCCACCTCAACGCCCGTTTGGAAAACCAGCGGCACGCACACGTCGCTTTCCGCCGGAGGCAGCATGCGCAAAAGAGCACGCGCGCTGGCAACCACAACGACGTCCTTGCCCTCATGGAGCGCATAGGCGGCTTCCATTCGACGAGCCGCAAGCTTCGCCGACTCGGCGGCCTTCTTGGCGTTCTGCTGTTTCATTTCAAAGGGATAATCGGTGCGCTCAGGAAAACGAAGGACGCGGTCTTCGCCCAAATACGCTGCCACGTTGCGCGCAAACGAAAGAGCCGCGTCCTCACCTGCAACCACGACAAGCGTAGGCTGAGGTCGATACGCAAAACGAGCAGCAACCATAAAGGGGCGCGCCGAAGAGGCCACACCCAAAACGGCATCCTGCCCGGCGTCAAGCTTGCCCCAGAACGCATCGAGGCAGCCGGTTTTCTCGAACGGGTAAACAAGCGATTCGATTAGCACAGATTTCCCCTTAAACGCAGGATTGAGGACCCGCGCGAACAATGCACGAAAACGAATAGGGCGTTTCCGCCCGAACCTATGATAACCCGCATGAACGTTGAGGCGCGCAGTGCGTTTCCGCTCCCGAAAAAGGCTAGAATCCGAAACGGACAAAACCAAACAGAGCGCATGGAAGCAATTCAAAGGGAGAGAACATGGCCGCAAACCACCACGACGAACTTATAAGCCTGATCGAGTACCTATATACCGAGCGCCAGCAATTCGACCAAGTCGAACAGCTCGAGCGCGCCGAATCGGCCGGTGTCATTGACGACGACCGCCTTTGGGCAATCTTCCGCGGCCTGGTGAACACCCGCCACCCGCAACCTGCAAGCGAGAATTTCCTTGCCACGCAAGACCAACTGCTCCGGAGCCTTATTGCCGAATACGGCATCTCGACCTTGGACGACACACGCCCTTCGCCCGCCAACGACCACATCCGCTTATGGCTCGGCGACATCGCCACGCTTGCCGTTGACGGCATCGTGAACGCCGCAAATTCGCAAATGCTGGGGTGCTGGGTTCCCGGTCATCACTGCATCGACAACGCCATCCACACGTACGCTGGGGTGCAGCTGCGCATGGAATGCGACAGGCTGATGAAGGAACAGGGACACGAAGAGCCTACGGGAACGGCGAAGGTAACCGGCGCTTACAACTTGCCCAGCAAATACATCGTGCATACCGTAGGTCCCATCGCCAACGAAAACCCCACCCCCAAGCACAAGCGCGAGTTGGCTTCGTGCTACAAAAGCTGTTTGGACGAAGCAGCGAAGCACAACATACATTCAATTGCATTCTGCGGCATCTCGACCGGCGTGTTCGGGTTCCCCGAAAAAGAGGCATCGCAGATCGCAGTGGATACCGTGGAGGCATGGCTTGCCAACCACCCCGAAACAGACATGACGGTGGTATTCAACGTGTTCTCGAAGAAGGGCGAGCAGCTTTACGAGGATCTGCTGGGGTTCTAAACGGGCCTGCCAGAGCCCCTCAAGATTGCAAGGACGAGCAGCACCGGCAATGTAGCTCGAATCCGCCAGCGCGAACCACTGATCAAGCCCGGAATGGATCTTCATTCCGGGCTTTTTCGCGACAACCTCCTAAACCTCCTCGATCGCGTACTGAAGCCCCCGTTCCTGCAATAGCTGGAACATTTCCTCTGGCGAATAAGCCCGAACCGTCGAGCGCGCAAAGCCTTTCGCATCTCGCGTTACGATGGCATCGGCATCGATACGATCGGCGCATACTGAAATCAGGCAATCCTCGAAATCGGGCCAAGAGAGACTTGCGGCACGCGCCAAAGCAGCCTTATCAACCGAGCAGACATTGAACAGTTCAAAACTTTTAAGAAATGCCCTCTGAATATCTTCGCTTTCTGCTTTCTTGCTCATGACGTAGAAGATGTCGGTGTACGACTTCGCGGACGCCCACAACTCCAAATCGCCGAACGCATGAGGGACAAGCAACTTGCAAGACTCCTCGAATGTCATGCGTCGCGCGATGATGTCAAACAGGACACAGGTGTCAAGCAAAGCGCGCACGGCGATCCTCCTCCAGCTGATCCCGAATCTCTTTGAAGCTAATCGAGCCCCATGCGTCTTCAAGAGGCAATGACATTTCCTCGTATGCCCCACGCAACTCATCGAGCATTTCAGGCGAGACTGTTTGCCTTTCTCCTGCCCCGTTCTGGAAAGCTTCAAGATCGCCAGGCAACGCGCCGTACTTAAGGACATAGGCGTAAGCCTTATTGATGAGATCGGTTGGGTTCGAGCCGATTTCCTCCAAGATCTTTCCGCCTTGCTCTTTCACCTCTATGGGCACACGCGCTGTAACCATGGCGTTCATAAAAGCCTCCTTCTACTTGTATTACAGTATAACATTCAGAAGACGCATAGATCGCCGGGGCGCCAGCTCACTCGCCAAGAAACTGCCGCGCATGAAAAAAAACGCTGCGGGGCTATGGAACCCCGCAGCGTTCGAACTGCGACTATATCCGAATGAAACAGACTAGCAAACACCCTGAGCGATCATGGCATCGGCAACCTTCTTGAAGCCGGCGATGTTCGCGCCTGCAACGTAGTTGCCCTCCATGCCAGCCTCGCGTGCAGCGTCATCGGCGGCGTGGAAGATGCCCTTCATGATGCCCTCAAGCTTGGCGTCAACCTCCTCGAACGACCAAGAAAGACGCTCGGAGTTCTGGGTCATCTCAAGACCGCTGGTGGCAACGCCGCCGGCGTTGGAAGCCTTGCCAGGGAAGAAAGTCACGCCGTTGTCCTGCAGGTACTTGGTTGCCTCAAGCGTGGTGGGCATGTTAGCGCCCTCGGTGACCACCTGGCAGCCGTTGGCAACAAGCTGCTTGGCATCATCGATAAGAAGCTCGTTCTGCGTAGCGCACGGCATGGCGATGTCGCACTTGATCTGCCACACGCCGCGACCCTCATGGTACTCGGCATTGGGGCGATAGTTGGTGTACTCGGAAAGACGGGCGCGCTTGACTTCCTTGATGTCCTTAAGGGCAGCGACGTCGATGCCCTCGGGGTCGTAAACCCAACCGGTGGAATCGGAGCAGGTGACGGCCTTGGCGCCAAGCTGGGCAAGCTTCTCGATGGCGTACGTGGCAACGTTGCCGGCACCCGAAACGACAACCGTCTTGCCTTCGAGGGTATCGCCCTTCACGCTGCGCAGGTACTCGGCGGTCAGGTAAACCGCGCCGTAACCCGTGGCCTCGGTGCGGGCAAGCGATCCGCCGAACGCAAGGCCCTTGCCGGTAAGAACACCCTCGTAGCAATCACGAATGCGCTTGTACTGGCCGAACAGGTAGCCAACCTCGCGAGCGCCAACGCCGATGTCGCCGGCGGGAACGTCGGTATCTGCGCCGATATGGCGATACAGCTCGGTCATGAACGACTGGCAGAAGGCCATGACCTCGCGGTCGGACTTGCCCTTGGGGTTGAAATCGGAGCCGCCCTTGCCGCCGCCCATGGGAAGGGTGGTCAAGCTGTTCTTGAAAACCTGCTCGAAACCCAGGAACTTGATGATGGAGAGATTGACCGAAGGATGGAAGCGCAAACCGCCCTTATAAGGTCCGATAGCGCTGTTGAACTGAACGCGGAAGCCACGGTTTACATGAACCTTGCCGGCGTCATCAACCCAAGGAACGCGGAAGATGATCGTGCGCTCAGGCTCGACCATGCGCTCCAGGATGGCATGCTGCTCGTAACGAGGATCAGCTTCGACAACCGAACGAAGCGATTCCAAAACCTCGGTAACTGCCTGAATGAACTCCGGTTGATCGGCGTTCTTCTCCTTAACGTCCGCAAGGACGTCATCTACGTAAGACATATATCTCCTTCGGTCGGTATTTCTGTCGGATTTTCGGTCAGTCGCCTTACACCGTAAGACGGTGAAACCATTCTAATTTGCCCCAACTGGTTAACCTCGAAGCAAAACAGCTGAAATGAGCTCTTAACAATGATCTGCCGTCTAAAACCCATCGCATGCCGTTCACGCCCAATCGCTATACTGGTACGACAAAGAAACGGGAAAGGACAAGGTCATGCCACGTGAATCGATGAAGTCGAAACGGGAGCGCGCGCTTGAGGTTGCCAACCGGATGGGCACCCATTACCCCGATGCAGAATGTGCGCTGATCTTCGACAACGACCCCTTCCACCTGACGATCGCCACGCTTCTTTCGGCTCAGACAACCGATAAAGGCGTGAACAAGGTGACGCCGGTGCTGTGGGAGCGCTACCCCACCATCGCCGACCTGGCATCCGCCAACGTCGAGGACGTCGAAGAGATCATCCGAACCATCGGCTTTCATCACGCGAAGGCACGCAACTGCGTGAAGTGCGCCCAAATGGTACTGACCGAGTTCGGGGGCGAGGTCCCGCATACGTACGAAGAGCTTGAGCGGCTGCCCGGCGTCGGGCGCAAAACCGCCAACATCGTCATGAACACCGGCTTCGGCATCGTCGAAGGGATCGCCGTCGACACGCATGTGAAGCGCATCGCTCAACGCTTGAAATTCACCAATCAGGACGACCCGTCGAAAATCGAGCAAGACCTGTTGAAGCTCTACCCCAAGGAATACTGGGGACCGGTCAACCACGAATGGGTGCTGTTCGGCCGCGAGGTCTGCGACGCCCAACGCCCGCATTGCGACGATTGCTTCCTGTCAGACATCTGCCCCAGTTTCGGGAAGGCCGCCCCTAAAAAGCGCAGCAAGAAATAAACCCGCTTATACAGTCGGGCCCGTAACGGGCTTGCCCGTCTTCTTGTCGATAAGCGGCGAGCCCGCATGCGAAAGCTCGGCTAGAAGCGCATCGATAAGCCGAGGCAAGGCCTCGTACACCTTAGGCGTAAGGCCGATGACGAACTCCGCCGGCGACGAGTTTTCGACCTGCATGCCCAGACACACGCCCTGCGCCTGATAGCCCAAAAGAGATGCGGCATCGAACAAGTCAGCTAAGCGCAGATCATGCAAACTGGTGAGAACCTGAGGGTTTCGCGCAAGATCCTCGGGCGCGTAACGAAACACCGTTCCCGGTTCCGCATCGGTGCCGTCAATCGCATCGACGGTGATGATGAGATCGTTCTTGTCAACATCCTCAATCATGTCCATGCTCATGCAGCCCACATCGTGGAACTTCACGTTCGAGGGGACATCGAAGCGTTCAAGTACTTCCTCGTAAACGGCGGGACCAAGACCGTCGTCAAGGTACAGCTTGTTCCCCACGCAGAATACGGTGATCTCCATCGGATTCTCGCTGCTCACGACTACGCCCCCACTCCAGGACGAATCACCAGGTTGTAGTACGTGGCCATAACGACGAACGTCAAACTCACCAAAGCCATGGCAACGGCCCAGATCTTCTCACGTTTCAGATACGTCTGCTTGTCAACGCCCAGACCGTCCGCGCGATGCCATGCGAACGGCTGCGAGAGAATGCCGAAAACCACGTGAACGGTCACAAGCATGACGAAGACGATTGCCGCAAGAACGACAGCCAGCAGCGAGCGCTCGGAAAACGCGGCATAGAACGTGTTGTCGGCGAAAAGCCAAAGGGGGTAAAACAGGATGCAGATCCAAAGCCCATGAGCCGGGCCCCAAATGCCGGGCATCAGAAATGCGCCCAGATTCAAACGCGGCACGCCTTCGAGAAACTTATTCTCCGCTGCGATCTGCTCGTCTGTAAGCTCATTTTGCCTGGATTCCCTTGCCATGCTCTACCTTTCGCGGATCGGCGTTTAAAACAGTCCCGATTGTACCCGCAGCGAAACGGTTAGCGTCTGATGTCTTTCCCGAACGGATCGCCATGCTCGGAAAGGTAGCGCCAGAAACGCTTGAGCGAGGCAGACAGACGCGACGTGAAGTCGGTGTCCACATGCGTGCGCCAATCACGATAGATGCTGAGATAGCGAAGCAACAGCATGGCAAGAACGCACAGCAAGGTTGCGGCAAGCTGCGAAGCGCCGATGCGCTGCATCAAAACGAACACAACGGCAGAGGAAAGAGCCGCCACCGCATAGTAATTGCCCTGCTTGAAAATAGTCGGGGTCTCGCCGCTGAACACGTCGCGCAGCGCGCCGCCGCCAACCGCCGTGATAACGGCAAGCAAGATGGACATGACCATTCCCAAACCGCACGACATGGCCTTGCCGCCGCCAGCAGCTGCGAACAGCGCAACCGAAATGGCATCGCAAAGCGTGATGGAGGCTGACAAGTGCCTGAAAATGCCCTTGAAGTAGAACACGAGAATGCTTAAACAGGTGCTCATCACAACAAGGCTGGGATGGTCGATAAGATACACGCCATGGGTTTGCAGCAAGACATCGCGGATGATGCCGCCGCCATAGCCGGTGATCAAACCCAAAGTGATGGTTCCGATAACATCGAGTTTACGGTCGATCGCGTAAAGAGAGCCCGTCAGCACGCCGACAAGGACGAAGAAGTACTCGACTCCCACAGGAACCGCGAACGGCTCCGACGAGAGCAGCAGCTCGAGGAACTGGTCCATCCCTCTCCTTTCTTGATCGCGCGAACGCCGTATTAGACAAACAAGGTGAATGTAACAAAAGAAGAGAGCCCATTGGGCCCTCTTCTTGGAAAACATCCATAGATGGAATCGAACGGTTGTCGATTAGTGCTCCATCTTGTCTTCACCAACGATGACATGCTTGTCGGGATCGTAGACCAGACCGCCATGCTCCTTGCGGAAGAACATCAGGAACGTGGGGGCAAGACCCTCGACGTTTGCCAGATAGATGTGGATGAACATGAAGCAGATGAACACGAACATGCCGAAGTAGTGGATGATGCGGACGGACATGGTGCCACCGAGGGCAGCGATGCCAGCCTGGCAGATCGGCCACTCCATCGTGGTGCCCCACAGGCAAAGGCCGGTGTAGAACATCAGCACGATCAGGATCGGGATCATCAGGTAGGAGATCTTCTGAGGAACGCCCAGCTTAGCAGCCAAGGGGTGATCCTTCTTCAGGAACAGGTAGTACTTGATCCAAGCGCCACCCTGATGACGGTTGTCCTTCTGCGGAAGCCACGTCTTGTAGTCGGTGACGGTCTTGCGAGTGCCGCCCGTAGGGGCGGAACGCACGAAGAAGGCCATCACGACACGGCAAATGCAGTTGATGAACAGCACGATGCCGAAGAAGATGTGAGCGCCGCGGCAAACACCCATGGTGCCTGCCACCGGAAAATGGATCATGAAGCCAGTGACCAGAAGAACGACCATGGCGACGAGGTTGATCCAGTGCGTGATGACAAAGGGCAGCGGATGAGCTTCGCGATAGTGTGCGAGATGTGCCATTCTACTTCACCCCCCACGGATTGGTTACGGTCTCGAAATGCTTGCCGGTTGCCGGTTCGCTGATATGGACGGCGCAAGAAACGCACGGATCGTAGCTGTGGACGGTACGCAGCGCGTTGATGGGCTTCTCGATGTCCTCGACCGGGCAGCCGATGAGGGACTGCTCGATGGGGCCATGAACGCCATTCTGGTTGATGGGAGCCATGTTCCACGTGGTCGGGATGATGATCTGGTAACCCTCGATCTTGCCCTTGACGACCTTCTCGGAGTGGTAGAGAGCGCCACGCGGTGCCTCCCAGAAGCCGGAACCCTCGCCGGTGGTGGTTGCGGGCTCGCGGAAGTACTCGCTGTCGCCACCCTTGACGGCCTCGATGAGCTCGGCGCACCAATCCTTCATGAGCTTGGCGATGTAGAGCGTCTCGACCTGACGGACGGCAACACGGCCGAGCGTGGACTGAACGGCGGACAGCGGAACCTCGGTGCCCAGAGCAGAGCCAAGCTGAACGAGCAGCTTGTCGACGTTCTCCTTGACGAAGGGAACGTTGCGCTGATAAGCAACCAGGATACGGGACAGAGACGTGGTCTCAAGCGGCTCGCCATCGTAGGTGGGAGCCTTGCACCAAGTGTAACGGTCGTTGACGTCGTACTTGGTGAATGCCGGCTTCGTGGTGAAGTCGGGAGCCGGGTAAACGTCGGAGCCCTCGTACCAAGAGGTGCCGACGAACTCGGCGATCTTGCTCTCGTCGACGTCGGAGAGATTCAGGTTGGTGTCCAGGACGCCAGCCGGCAGATAACGGTCGTTCATCTGCATGGACGGAGCCTCGAAAACGCCCCATGCGCCGTAGCGGCCGCAGCCCTTGCCGAAGGTCAGGGCGTCCTTGTAGTAAGGAGCGATGGCCAAGGTGTCGGGGATCATGGTTGCCTCGACCCAGTTGTAAACCTCGTCGATCATGTACTTCAGATCGTCGAGCTTCTGGGAGGTGGGAACGAATGCGGTGCCACCGGGAACGATGGTCATGACATGGGGCATCTTGCCGCCAAGCAGAGCAGCGATCTCGGAGGAGCGAGCCTGCATCTTCAGAGCCTCAAGATAATGGGCGGTGCAGATGAGGTCGAGCTCGGCAGGAAGCTTGTAGGCGTTGCCATCCTCGGCGTCGAACCAGTTGCCGGAGAAAATGGACAGCTGGCCGTTCTGAGCGAACTTCGTCAGACGCTCCTTCAGAGCGCCGAAGTCGGAGTTCGTGGACGTGCCGGCTGCAACAGCGAGGTCCCAAGCGTCAGCCGCATTGGCCTCGAGGCCATGGATGGGGTTGACGTAGTCGAGCGCAGCCAAGTTGTAGAACCAAAGGATATGGCTGTGCAGGAACTGAGCGCCCTCGATGAGGTTACGGACGATACGAGCGTTGTTCGAGATCTTGATGCCGTAAGCCTTCTCGGCGGCGATGGTGGAAGCATGAGCGTGGGAAACCGGGCAAACGCCGCAGATGCGCTGAACGATCTGGGCAGCGTCTTCGGGGGCGCGGTGCTGCACGACGAGCTCCATGCCGCGGAAGCTACCACCAGAAGCCCAAGCGTCGGTGACGACGCCGTTCTGGACCTCCATCTCGACGCGCATGTGGCCTTCGATACGGGTAATCGGATCGATAACGGAACGGGTCATGGCTTACCTCCCCTCTTCTTTGTCTTCGGTTTCAACAGGAGCGTTCGGATCCCAAGCAGCGGAGTAATCGCCGATGGACTGATCGGGGTGCTTCTCGTCCCACTTACGGATCTTCTCGAAGTCGGCACCGCCGTCCATACGGCCAGCGGCCTTCATGCCGAAGCCATGGACAAGCAGGGCAGCAGCCAAGATACCGGTGACGCCGAAGGCCACGGTGGTGGGCTGGAACCAAACGTTGCCGATATGGAGATCGCGATGACGCTTGTAGAACGGGGTGTTCACCTCGACCCAGTTGTGACCCGGATCCTTCGGATCGGCCTCGCAGCAGCCAAGGCAGGGAGAACCAGCCTGGACGCACCAGCTGCGACGGTTGTTCCACATGGTGACGGAGCAGTTCGAGTGGGTCTGAGGACCACGGCAGCCAAGCGGGTACAGGCAGTAGCCCAAGGCCTCTTCCTTGGAGCCGAACTGGTAAACGAACTCGCCGTTCTCGAAGTGGCCACGACGCTCGCAGTTGTCATGGATGGTCTGGCCGAAGATGTCCTCGGGCATGTTGGCGGCGTTCAGCTTAAGCGTCTGGCCGTCGAGCATGAGAACCTGAACGAGCACGGAGATGAGCCATTCGGGGTTCGCGGGGCAGCCCGGGATGTTGATGACGGTCTTCTCGATGCCTGCGGACTTCAGGTAAGCCTGAACACCCGTGGCAGCAGCGGAATTGGGCTCGGCGCCCATCCAACCTCCGTTGACTGCGCAAGAGCCAAGCGCGACGACTGCCGACGCATTGTGCGCGGCTTCCTCGAGCTGCTCGACGGCGGTCAGAGAGTCAGAGCCGTCGGCGTTATTGCCGAAACGGCATGCCTGACCGGCCCAAGCCTGGGTGACAGCGCCCTCGAACACGAGGATGTAGTTGCCAGCCTCGATGGTCTGCTTCTTGGCGAGCTCAGCGGAATCGCCGGCGCCTGCGGAAAGCGTGTCGGAGAAGTTCAGCGACAGCAACTCCAGGACGACCGACCCGACATCGGGGGTCTCAACCTGTGCCAGGGACTCCGTGCAGCCGGTGCACGAAGCGCCTTCGATCCAGATTACGGGATAGAGATTACCCGTGGTTGCGCCGATGACGGACTTTTCGAGAGTAGCAGCAACAGCTTGCGGAGCCCCCACTCCGGTGAGTCCAGCCGCAGCGGCCAAACCACCGCAGAACTTCAAGAAGCTGCGACGGCTAACCCCACGTGCGTCGAGCATGCCATAGAAGCTCGCCGTGGATTCTTGTCCCATGTGCACACCTCCTCATGGTGCGTGTTCTCGTCTTGACATTTCAGACTTCCGCTGTGGAAGTCCGACATATCTTTTACTCTATGAAAGACGTCAATCGCGCCCAAAATTACAAAGAGGTAAAAAATATCTGCTGAATGACAAAAAATGTTACGTGCCCTACTGCACGTAACATTTTCTTTCGAAAAAAGCCGCGTTCACCTGCGCGAACTCTTGTTCATAATCAGGCATGCTGAAAGAAATGGGGGGCGTGATCCCGCAGAATCGCGCCCCCATCAAACCACGTAGCATCGTCCTATGCGCTCAGAGCTTCCTCTGCCGCATTCGCACCTGCAAAACGCCCCGAAGTATAAGCGAAATTCAAACCGCATCCACCTGCCGGATAATCGTCGTAAATGAACGTGCCGCAACAAACCTCGCCTGCCGAGTACAACCCAGGAATCACGTTGCCGTTCGCGTCCTTCACCTGAAAGTCCGTGTTGATGTCGAACCCGCCGAAAGACCCATGCGTGCAAACCCCCATGGTCATTACGTAGAACGGAGCCTTCGTGATCGGGGAGAGATTCTCGGCTTTCTTATTGAAGTCGGCATCCGCGCCGGATTCCGCAAGCGCATTGTACCTAGCGAGAGACCCAGCCGCCGCAGCGCCATCGACGCCGAGATCCTGACATGCCGCTTCGAGCGTATCAGCTTTTGCGAAGTAGCCCTTTTCAAGACCCAGCTTCACCTTCCCCTTCAAGGCGTCGCTGAGCGCGTCAACCATTGCCTGATCGTAAACCGCAAAGAACTTTTGATCGGGGAAATGCGCAACTTGGTAATAGATGTCGTGGGTTTGACCGCCCTCGTTCACAAAGCGCTTGCCCGACGAATCAACCCACAACGCCTTCGCGCTGATAAGCTTCGACTGGCCAGGCTCAACCGGACAAGCAAGGATTCCGTTCGTGCCGCCATGACCAGCATAACCGGCGCCGATGTCAAGTCCCATCTGCAATCCGGAGCCGTCGCAGCCAACACCGACCTCGGTATACACGCCTTTATAGTCAGGGCAGTATTTTGCAATCATCTTGTCGTTTCGGCAGAAGCCTCCCGATGCGATGATCACCGTTTTCGCGTTGTAAATGACGTCTTCACCGGCTTTCTTGGCCTTAACGCCTGCGACCCTGCCGTTTTCGTCGACGATAAGGGCAACGGCATTCGTATTGAAATGAAATTCCACACCTTGCTGCTTTGCAAGTTCCGTAACGGCAGACAAAGCATCCTCGGCGCTGTTTTTGCACATATGCCCACGCTGGACCTTGTCTTTACCATTGCCTTTGATCGTGTCCTTGAAAGGCACCTTCAGATCCTCGCGCAACCAATCGATGGTCTCGCCCGAATGATCCGCCATGAAACGGTTCATTTTAAGGTCAACCTTATCCGCATTACGCGTAAGAAGGTACTTGTAGTAGTCGTCCGGCGTGTCGTTTATGCCGAGCTCTTTCTGCTGAACCGTGCCAGACCCGTAAAACGTGCCCATGGCAAGCGAACTCGAACCACCTTGCCAACCAAGCTTCTCGATGCAAACGGTTTTCGCACCGTTCTTCGCAGCAAATGCCGCAGACGTCGTACCCGCGCCGCCCGATCCGACGACAACCACATCGTAGTCATAGGTCTTAGAACCGTTTGCGGCACATGCGGAAAGGCTTCCCGTGGAAACAGCCGCCAAGCCCAGGGCCGCCAAGGCCAGGAACTGACGACGATCCATGCTCGCAGTGAAAACTGCCTCTCGCTCGTTCTTCATGATGACGACCTCCTTACTTCCCCTGCTTGGACTGCTGGTATTCATCCCACGTCAACCAACCATCAGGCGTTTGGGCGGCAGCATGGCACTCTGTGCAGTACATGACTGAATCGGAATGCGCCTTGTGGCACGTGGAGCAGGCAATGTCACCATGATGAGTGTCGTGGGGGTTGAAAGTCATACCTGCGGTCTTCTGAGTAAGCTCGTCACGCGTCATGTTGTGGCAGGCTTTGTTCAAGCAATATGTTTCATCGTATTCGAAAGTGTTTTCGGGAATTGGGTTCTGGTAGTTGCCGCTTACCCAAGCGGTAGCCTCGTGGACCTGCTCGCCAAACGTCGCCTCATGGCAATCTAGGCAACTCTTTCCCGCCTTTGCGTGAACGGCAGAGAGCATTGCCGAATCGCCCGACTCGTACGTCTGAACATACGGATCCATAGGCGTATGGCAAACGGCGTTGCAGAAACTTGGCTGAGAATGCCAAGTCCAGAAGGCAATGCCCAAAACGGCGACCACAGCTACGACGATCCCGATGATCTTGCCCTTGTTCGACTTCTTTTTCGAAGCGACGGCCGCGTCGCTCGACGTCTGCGAAGCAACATTCGCAGATCCGTTAGGATTCTTGGAATCGATCATGACGGCCCCTTCCCTCATCGCATGCGCCCCACCGCAATGCGTGACGAAGGATCTGGGAGCTCTTGCACCATCGATTAGCGTTTGCGCTTCACGGAACCATCGCCTTAGTACCTGCGACTTCGCCCATGACACCGAATAACCAGATGAATGAACCTTATTGGAGTTGCCTTTGCGAGCCCCTTCTTGGTTTCTTCATCTTATTGCGCATCATAGTCCCCTAACTGCGCTAGTCAATAGGATAGGAGCCTAAGATTTTGACGTCGCGAAGTTTTAACCGAAGGCAATTCAGCGCCGTTTGCAAAGCAGGGTCGCTTATCGATCCCTCCAAATCAAGGAAGAACATATAGTCACCCAAAGCCTGTTTTGTCGGACGCGATTGGATCATAGTGATGTTGACGTTCGCATAGGCGAATTCCGACAAGATCATCTGAAGCGCACCCGCGCGGTCGGCCTGAAGGAACAGCGCAACGGAGGTGCGCATCTTCGTTCCCGGAAGGGTCACGCCCTGCCCCGGGCGCGCGATAAGGGCGAAGGATGTCTGGTTGCCGAAGCGGTCGGCAATGTCGCGCTCAACGACCTCCGCGCCATACAATTCGGCAGCGTACTCGTTGGCAATAGCCGCGACGTTGGGTTTCTCCATGCACAAACGCACGCTCTCAGCAGTTGAGGAAGTGGTGACGGTCTTCACGTTCAGGAAACGCGACGTGATGAAGCGGCGGCACTGCCCTATCCCCTGTGCGTGGGACGCAATGGTATCGATGTCGATGAGCGACGCCGTCGGGTTCTTGATCAGGCAATGGTTGATATCAACGACATGAAACCCGACGATAGCCGCAGAGGAGTTGAAGGCGAAGTTGTCAAGCGTTGCCGTGACCGGGCCCTCAATGGAGTTCTCAGTGGCAACCACGCCGTATTCGACGCGACCACGATCAACCGCATCGAACACCTCGGTGAACGACGTGCACGGCTCGAGAACGCAATCGGGAACGCCCGCGTTCTCAAGCTTCTGCTTGAATGCGTTCGCCGCCTCGTGCGAGTAGGTTCCCTGGGGGCCAAGGTAGGCGATGGTATTCTTGGACATGGGCGATCCTTTCAAATTCTAAGCAGCGCGAAAACGACAAGCAGGCAAAACGTTTACGGGTGACTAAAGAGCAACAACCCCTATGTGCTCCAACAGGATGCGAACGCCGATAAGGATGAGCACGACGCCGCCGACGATGGTCGAGGGCTTTTCCCAGCGCGAACCGAACTGGTTGCCAACCGCAACGCCAATAACGGACAAGGCGAACGTGACCACGCCGATGAAGCTGGCCGCCGGAACGATATCGACGTCCAAAAACGCGAACGTGATGCCAACGGCTAGGGCATCGATACTGGTTGCGATGGCCAGCATGCTAAGTTCGCGCAGGTCAAGATTGGGAGCGCTGCCCTTCGCACCTTCCCCGTCCTGAGAGACGCCACCTCCGGTTTCCTGTTCGTCGTCGCCTTTAATGGCATCGAAAAGCATCTTGCCGCCGATGAACGCCAGCAAGATGAAGGCGATCCAATGATCGATGGGCGTTACCAACGGGGCGAACTGAGCGCCTAAGAACCAACCGATGGTGGGCATGAGCGCCTGAAAGCCGCCAAAAAACAGTCCAATGACAAGGGCCTGGCGCATATCGAGCTTCCTCATGCCCAATCCCTTGCAAATGGCGACCGCGAACGCGTCCATGGAAAGACCGACGGCGATCAAGAACAGCTCGAACAACGACATGCTTCTGTTTCCTCTTTCAATGCAGCGCAGCTGGACGGCTGCTTAGATAGCGGTTTTCTGATATGGCAAGCGATCATGCGCCCGACGTCGGCCGGGCAATACACCAAACGCCCGATCTCTTTGAAAGTTACGGCAAAAGCAAGGGTCCTTCCTGACGGAAGAAACCTTCCGTCAAAAGCTCGCTCACCAGGCTTTCGAACTCTTCCTCCGAAACGGACGAGCGCTTGCGACTTGACTCGAAATCGCACAGAGCCGAAAGGGCATCGGCACTTGAAACCCCTTCGGGAGCCGCCAAGACAATCTTCAAAAGGAAGCTGCGTTTTTGGCGATGCGAACCCTCGAACGAACTTTGGCGCGCGTAATGCGCCGAACGACGCGAGGGATTGACGGTGCTGGCCTTTATGTAGGCGCCATAGTCAAGCAACGCGTAATACCAAACGCGCGGCGTCACGAAAGAAAGTGCATAGTCGGTTGCAGAGCGAACGAACGGCTCCAAGACGCGATCGGGCACCTTCTCGTGATCGGGGAACAGGTCGTGCAGGAAAACGGACCGGACGTTCGTCTCGATATAGCACGACGGCAAGTTACGGGCGAACGCGGTGACTCCCGCTGCGGTGGCGGGACCGATCCCCGGCAACTGCTCGAGCTCGGCAACCGTTGCCGGCAGCTCTCCCTCGTATCGAGCCGAGCACTCCTCGGCGCAACGCTTAAGGGCAAGGGCGCGGCGGTTGTAGCCAAGCCCCTGCCAAAATGACAACACATCGGCCGTTGAAGCAGCCGCAAGCGCATCGATCGTGGGAAACGCCGCAAGAAACCGAGGCCAATACTTCTGAACACGGGCGACCTGCGTCTGCTGAAGCATGACCTCGGAAACGAGAACGGCATATGGATCGTCGACGTTGCGCCACGGAAGATCGCGGTAGTTCTCCTCGCCCTTTTGCAGAACCTGCTCCACAAAATCGGGGCACGACACGCCGATGCGGGCCCAGTCTTCCTGCGTCGCCACTGCGGGGGCGCCGGAGCGTGTCGAGCGCGCCATGGGCTACTCGCCTTCGTTGAGGATGTCGTTGATGTGCGCCAAATCACGACGGAAATCGTCGATGACCTTCTCTTCGAGATCGCGATAGATTTCCGACTCGAGCGGCTGGTAATTAGCCAATTTCTCGAAGATGTTCTGCGCCGAAACCGCAACGAAGCGACGCTGCAGCAAACTTTGCTTGTAGGCCTCCTCGATGGCCTCGTGAGCCGCGGACTCGATATCAAAACGTGGCATGCCATCGGACAAGCGAACCAGGTCGTCGAGGTTCATATGACTGAGCGATCCATGCTCGGCAAGGATCTTTCCCCAGATGGCGCGCCTGTCATCATCGCTCGGAAGTTCGATATCGACCACGGATGCCGGAGCAAGCAAATCGATGAAGAACGGGTCAACATCCTTCAGGCTGGAAGCCGAGGCAAGCACATACACGTTGGGATTCGCCACAGCGGAACGGATGATGTTCAACGCCTCGCGCGCACCGCGGGCGGCGTTTGCCTGAACAGCGGGGGTCTCCTTTTCCTCGGGGATCTCGTCCTCAGGGGTGGTCCACAGATCGATGTCTTCCATAACCAGGGACATCGGCTGCGTGAAACCAAGCCTCATGAAGTTCTGGCGACTGCGGAAATCGATGCCTTCCGAAGAGACAACGAGCATGGGAACGCCTTGAAGGCTCTCCTCGAACGACATGCGGATAACCGGAAGGCCGATTTCGCGAAGCGTGGCGGCAAGGAAGCGATTAGCGTCTTCGCGAGCAACCGCACGGAAGACCAGCGAGTCTGCCGAAGGCATGCGATCAAGACCATGAAGCGCGTTCAGCTGCTCGACGAATGCCTTGAACTCGGGGTCGTTTCCCATGCCGATGCCTAAAGATCGCATATCGGCGATGGCTTCGTCGAATCCAACCAAGTCGGCATACGACTCGCGCTCGGCAGGCGTTTTCTGGGCTGCCTGTGCGGGGGCCTCGTCATCGGCCTGGGCCGTGGCGGCGCCTTCGGCATGTTCGGCCGCAACACCTTCAGCCTGGGCATCCGCGCTAGCCAGGGCCGCCTCTTGAGACTGATCACCATCGGTCTGGTTAGCGGCAGCGCCCTGCGCTCCCGCTTCGGCAGCGGGCTTCGCCGGGAACGTGAACTGCTCGATATGGATAGAGGGTTGCCCGATATTCGAGCCGAAAAAATCGTCCGACAAGGCGTCGGCCATCTGCTCGAGCTCGTCGCGCGAAAGGCCGAACTCCTCAAGACGGTCGAGCGCAAGCTGCTGCAGGGCATCAGCGCACTCGCCCATTTCCTGGGCAGAGACGAACGGCTCAAGCTTCTCGAAGATGTACTCGGCGATCGAGCGCTCCTTCAACGAGATAGCAAGCTTCCAAGCGCTGCGAAGCGCGTCAAGCGCGTCAGAAGACGGCGGGAACGAATCCTGGTTTTGGGTCTCGAATGCCGCCAAATACAGATGAATGCCCAGGACGTCGTCGCCCGAAGCGCATGCGGCCTGCGCCGCTGCGATGTAGTCGACCTGAGGCGATTTCGGAGTGCCTTCGCGCGGGGCATCGGTGCCGGACGCGCCGCTGGCTGCAGGGATGGGTTCGTTGTTCTCCATCACGGCCTCCTTACCATTCCAAAACGTTCCAATTCTTCGCCTTCGCCGAGCGGGAAAGCGGATGGTCGGGGTTGACCGCGAAGGCATGCTCCGCGGCATCGAGCATCGGGCGATCAGAGTGATGGTCGCCGTATGCGTACGCAAGCTCCCAGTTGCCCTCGCCGAACTTGGCGTCGCACCACTGCTTGATGACAACCAGTTTCTCGGCGCCTTCCACCGGCTTGCCGTCAACCTCGCGTGTGTAGCAGCCGTCCTTGGTCTTCATGCGCGTGCTGACCTGGCCGTCAATGGGATGGAACTCCATTGCGCGACGTGCAATGGGCTCGAACGTCGCCGAGATGACAAGCACGACGTCGCCTGCCATGCGGTGGCGCTCCATAGCAGCATCGGCGGCAACGCGGAAGCGGGGCTCGATGACGCTGTCATAGAAGTCGTACAAGAACTGATCGACCTCTTCAACCGGCTTGCCCTCGAACGCACGGAACACGATGCCGCGCACCGAGGCCTCGTCCTGGGGCAGACGGAACTTGTAACGAAGAGCCCACAAGCCGATGCGCAGAGCATCGGTCTTGCTAAGCATATCGTTCTTCCAAAGATGGAACACGAGCTGCGTCGGCGAGCTGCCGTCAATGCTGGTGCCATCGAAATCGAAGGCCGCGATGCGGGCTTTTCCATTATGCGAGGCGTTCACGCCGTCGATTTTGTCGTAAGTGTAATATCCCTTATCGGGGGACATGCTCTCGTCCTTAATACGCAGCCTCAAGCTGCGTTGGTAGTTCGATCTATGGATCAAACAATTATCGCCGCAAATCGCCCCTTCTTCACCCTAATCCACAACGTCCGCAAATTGAGATTCGTAAAGATCGGCGTAAAAGCCCTTCTGCGCAAGAAGCTGCTCATGCGTACCCTGCTCGACGATGTCGCCGTCCTTGATGACCAAGATGAGATCGGCGTTCTTGATGGTGGACAAGCGGTGCGCGATGACGAACGAGGTGCGGCCTTTCATCAGGCCGTCCATAGCCTTCTGGATGCGCTCCTCGGTGCGCGTGTCAACCGACGACGTGGCCTCGTCGAGGATGAGCATGCGCCTGTTTGCCAAGAAGGCGCGCGCAATGGTCAGAAGCTGACGCTGTCCCTGCGAGATATTGCTGGCGTCCTCGTTGATAACGCAGTCGTACCCATCGGGAAGCGTCTCGATGAAATGGTGCGCGAACGCCATGCGGGCAGCCTGTTCGACCTGCTCGTCGGTCGCAGTAAGGTCGCCGAATCGGATGTTCTCGCGAATGGTGCCGTTGAACAGCCACGCATCCTGAAGAACCACGCCGAACTGCGAGCGGACGTCGTCGCGCGAGAAATCGCGCAAGTCGTGACCGCCGATTCGGATGGAGCCGCCCTGAACGTCATAAAAGCGCATCAGCAGCTTCACTGTAGTGGTCTTGCCGGCGCCGGTCGGCCCGACCAAGGCAACAGTCTGACCTTCCTTAACGCTGGCGGTGAAGTCCTTGATGACGGGCTTTTCGGGGTCGTAGCCGAAGCGGACATGCTCGAATTCGACGTCGGAGGCGCAATCGGCCATACGTGCCTTCGGCGATTCGATCTCTTCCTCAGGAGCCTCAATGAACTCGAACACGCGCTCGGCAGCGGCGGCTGTCTGCTGAAGGACATTCGATACCTGGGCAAGCTGCGTGATGGGCTGGGTGAAGTTCTTCACATACTGAATAAGAGCCTGGATATCGCCCACCGTGATGATGCCGCGCGACGCGAACACGCCGCCCAAAATCGCAACGCACACGTAGCTTAGGTTACCCACGAAATCCATGGCGGGCTTCATAAGGCCGCTAAGGAACTGAGAGCGCCAAGCCGACTCGTAAAGCGTGCCGTTCGTCTTGTTGAATTCCTCGACCGTCTGTTGCTCGCGGTTGAACGCCTTCACCACAGCGTGACCCGAGAACGTCTCCTCGATCATGCCGTCGATGGCGCCCAGGCTTTCCTGCTGACGGTAGAAGTATTTCTGCGAACGTTTGACGATGGCCTTCACCAAAACCAGCGACACCGGCACGATGCACACGGCCACCAGAGCGGCGATCGGGTTGATGTAGATCATCATGCCCAAAACACCGATGACGGTGACGCTGGACGTGATGAGCTGGGAAATACCCTGGTTCAAGCTTTGGCCCAACGTGTCGACGTCGTTCGTGATACGCGAAAGAGTGTCACCGATGCTGGTTTTCTCGAAGTAGCCAACGGGAAGACGGTCGATCTTCTGAGCGATCTCGCGCCTGAACTCGTAGCAGGTTTTCTGCGAGATGTAGGTAAGCACCCATCCTTGGATGAACGAGCACACAGCCGAAAAAAGGTACAACCCCAGCGTGGCCGCAAGGATCTCGCCGATCAGCGTGAAGTCGATACCGCCCGTTCCCTGCACTTTGGCGACCAAGCCGTTGAACAGCTCGGTGGTCGCCTCAGAAAGGACTTTGGGACCCAGAATATTGAAAACGGTCGACCCGATGGCGAATGCCAGGGCCACAATCAAAAGCACCTTGAACCGTCCCAGGAAGCGCGCGAGTTTCGCGACCGTTCCCTTGAAGTCGCGCGGCTTCTCGACCGCGCCCATACGCCCGTGCGGGCCGTGCGGGCCGCGTCCGCCACGACGGCCGCGTGCGGCGCGCTTGGCCTTCATTTCCTCTAGCTGGCGCTGCTGAATGTCATCGCGTTCGCTCATGCGGCACCACCTCCCGCCAGCTCCTTTTCCGATAACTGCGAATAAGCGATCTCGCGATACAGGTCACACGACTGCATGAGCTGGTCGTGCGTCCCCATGCCCGCAACGCGACCCTCGTCAAGGACGACGATCTTGTCGGCATGCATGATGGTTGCGATGCGCTGTGCGACGATGATGACGGTTTTGCCGCCCATGCGCGAATGAAGAGCGCGGCGCAACGCGGCGTCGGTCTTATAGTCAAGGGCCGAGAAGCTGTCGTCGAACAGGTAAGCGCGGGCGTCGGTTGCCAGGGCGCGGGCAATGGAAAGCCTCTGGCGCTGACCGCCCGACACGTTGCCGCCGCCTTGGGTAACGAACGAATCGATGCCCTCGTCCTGCGTCTCTATAAACTCGGTTGCCTGCGCGATATCGGCCGCTTGAAGCAACGCGTCGTCGGTTGCGTCCTTCGCGCCGTATCCGATATTCGAGCCGATGGTCCCGGCGAATAGGAACGCATGCTGCGGCGCGTAACCAAGCTGGGCGCGCAGATCGTGCTGACTTAGATCGCGCACATCGACGCCGTCGATGGTGACGCTTCCGCCCGTCACATCGTAGAAGCGCTCGATCAGCTTGAGAATAGTGGACTTGCCCGAGCCGGTGGAGCCGATGATGGCCGTAATCTTGCCGGGCTCGGCAACGAAATCGATGTCTTCGAGCACGTTTTCAACCGAGTCACTGTACTTGAAATCGACGTGGTTGAACGCGATGCAGGCGCCCGCGGTTTCCGCCAGCGCCCGCGTGATGGCATCCGCAGAAGGGGCCGAAGGGTCGCAGATGGAAGGCTCAGTTGCCAAAACCTCATCGATTCGCTGGGCCGAGACGTCGGCGCGCGGAATGATGATGGCAAGCATTCCCAGCATAAGGAAGCTCATGATGACGACCATGGAATACGTGATGAACGCGATGAGGTCGCCCGTCTGAAGAGAGCCGGCGTCGATGGCCGATCCGCCCACCCAAACAATAAGCACCGAGATGCCGTTCATGATGAGCATCATCGCGGGCATCATGAAGGTCATGACGCGGTTCGTGAACAGCTGGGTGGACATCAGGTCGGTGCTGGCCTTGTCGAACCGTTGCTGCTCGGTTTCCTGACGGCCGAATGCGCGAACAACGGAAACACCGGTCAACATCTCACGCGCGACAAGGTTCACCTTGTCGATGAGCTTCTGCATAACGCGGAACTTCGGCATGGCAACGATGAAAAGCACGGACACCACCAGCATGACGGCGCCGATGCCAACTCCGATGATCCACCCCATGGAAAGGTCAGTTCGCGCAACCATGATGATGCCGCCAATGGCAAGGATAGGCGAATACAAGATCATGCGCATGAACATAATGGACATCTGCTGGATCTGCTGAACGTCATTCGTGCCGCGCGTGATAAGGGAAGCCGCCGAGAACCGCTGGATCTCAGCATCCGAAAATGAGATGACCTTCGCGAACAGCTTCTCACGAAGGTCGCGACCGATCGCTGCGCCCGTACGCGAAGCCACCAAGCCGACCAGAGCGGCGACGACAACGCTCAAGGCAACGAAGCCCATCATGCATGCGCCGGTGCGAAGAAGATAGCCGAGCTGCATGCCCGACACGTCAGCGCCCGCAAGGCGATATTCCGCCACAGCAGAAGCGATAGCCTCTTGAGCGACGATGCTGTCGCTTTGCTGGGCGACCGCTTCAGCGGGCATTCCCAAGTGAATCTGAATCAAGGGAACGGAAACGATATCGTCAAGCGCGGTGCGGTTCTCTTTGCCGAAGGACGTCAGGTGATACGAACCGTCATCGCCCTTGAAGTACGCGTCCTGAAAGGCAGACACCGCGTCACCTTCGGATGACGCAAGCGCAGAGGAGATGGAGCCGTAAGTCGATTCCGTCATCACCTCGGGCGACGCGTGATCGACGCCCGATTGCTGGATTCCCACGTCCACAAATTGAGACGTGTAGTTAGGCAGAGCCAGATCACAAAACGCCTGGGCCGCAAGAAGGGCGACGATGAGCAAGATGGCCAAACCGTGCCCTTTGAAATACTTGATAACGCGCATGAAAACCTTCCTGTTGTGTAAGGTTTAACTTTATCGCTAACCGTCCCAACCCGAAAGAAAGACGACCAGGGACGAAATCCAATCGTTACCAAACCTTGATGATCGCTCCATGGTTGCATCCCTGACCTTGGCTTTCCATAAGTTGCACATGATTTTTCGCGAGTTCGGAAAAAAGCCTTGCGTGATGAATAAGGCTCCCTTATACTGGCTATCGCTGCTTTGGAAGCAACCCAATGGGGAGTTAGCTCAGTTGGTTAGAGCGCCGGCCTGTCACGTCGGAGGTCGCGAGTTCAAGTCTCGTACTTCCCGCCATTGAATTCGAAAGCCGCCTTCGGGCGGCTTTTTCTTCCAAGACTAGCACCAATGGGGAGTTAGCTCAGTTGGTTAGAGCGCCGGCCTGTCACGTCGGAGGTCGCGAGTTCAAGTCTCGTACTTCCCGCCATTGAATCTTGAAGCCGCCTTCGGGCGGCTTTTTTTCGTTCCTTGCCCAGCAGCGGAGGCAGCGCCTTGTCCCCATGTCGCGCGAACAAAAGATCGAAGACGCCCGCTTCCCCGTCATGCACGCTGCTTTCCCGTGAACTTCTCGATGTCTATGCAGTATATCTTCGTGCGAGCAAGCGCCTGATCTGTGAATCCAGGTAAAGCATCGGGTGCCAGATGAGCCATAATGCGCTCAAGGCCGTAACGTTTCATCTCGGGCGACTGAATCCGATGCACCGTTCCCGTCCCCACGATCGATCGATAGGCATACGAGTACGCACATGCATAGTCCCCCGTGATGACGCCCTCTTGAACGTCCATCTCAATCGCAACACGAGGCTCGGTATCGAACACATCAACCTTACGGCCTTCAACCGCAGAATGAACCCAAAGGGCAAGACGAGGCGCTTCCAAACCCTCCAGATCCGCAGGATCAGCCCAATCGTAGCCGAAGCTCATGGGAACGATGAAAACGCCTTCGTTATCGACGGCGGCAATGCGCACCGTCTGGCAAGCGTCGACGATCTCGCGCAGCTGGGCTGCACCCTTAACCTCTCGGCCGGCAAGGCGCATCGGGCGCCCGGGCATTGCGTTGCTCATAGCCATCCCCTCTTTCACTTTCCTCGTACGGCAAACCGCGAGTCAGATCGTCATTCGATTTCGCTTCATTTTCTCGCCTTGCTGGAACAAGGTGGTGACGGTTCCGTAAAGAATCACCTTTCGCGGATTTCTTCAGACGGAAAAAGAACCGATCCTCTCACTCCACACGAGAACGCGAATCGTCTATCGAAGACATCAGATCACGCACGCGCACGCCAAGAACATCCGCAAGGCACATCAGGGTTCCAATCCGAACATCCTCCCCGCGCTCGGCGCGAAGCAGAGTCGAACGGCCCACGCCCGCCAGGCGGGCCAGCTCACTCTTCGACAACCCCGCCCTCTTACGACAAAACGCCAAGCGCTGACCAACCAACACTTGGCGCTTCTTCACTATGCTGCCCAAGGAACGCATACCGCAAACACGTCCACGCTTTCCATCTTAGGAAAGCAACGAGGTAAGCGGCCCCTCGGAAAGGATGGTCACGCGCTGCGTGGCACGCGAAATGGCGGTGTAGAGCCTGCGCTTCGACAACGCGTCGTCGTTGTACGCCGCCGGCGTTGCATCGGGGACGATCACGCGGTCGAACTCGAGGCCCTTTGCAAGCGGAAGGTCGAGCACGACGACGCCCGAGCCCTGAAGTTGCATGTCGCCCTTCACCAAAACAGCTTCGTCGCCTAACAACTTGGAAATGCGCTTGGCGGTTTGCCTATCGATCGCAACGACCGCCGTCAGACCGCCCTCACCGGCGCCGATGCGAACCTCTTCAAGAAGGGCCTTCTCCCACTCGTCACGCGTTTCGCATGCCTTGATGGTGGGCACCTGACCCTCGCGCTGAACCGATGAGGTCTGCACGCGCTCGTCCTTGTCAAGCAAGCTGCAGAAAAGCTCGGTGATCTCGGGGGTCGAGCGATAGCTGGTCATAAGGCGGCACTCGTCGACAACGCCATGGTCGCGGGCGAACAGCTCGTGGATCTGCTCGAACGTGGCCGTGCCGGGCTTGATGGCCTGATGCTGGTCGCCCAGAAGCAGGAAGTGAGCCCTGCTGAAATAGCGTGACAGCACCATGAGCTGCGACAACGTGTAATCTTGCACCTCGTCGATCATGACGAAGCGCGCATCGCGGTCGGAGTCGCCCGTAAGCAGAAGGCGCAGGTACATCCATTCGAGCGCAGAAAGGTCGGTCCTGCCGGTGATGCGGGCGCCGACGCGCGTGACGTTCAGCCACGAGAAGTCGTCGATCTGGCTGACAGCGCTTCCCCACTTGACCTCGACATAGCGGCGCGACCACTTCTTAAGGTCTTCCTCCGACTCGGTTGAGATCTGCTGATCGAACAGGGCGATCTGCTCGGTAACGGGAAGCGTGTCCACGATGTCAAGGATCTCATCGCTTCCGGCAAGCGATTTCAGCTTGCTCTCGAAACGCTCGTACAGCTCTTCGTTGACCAAGGCCGCAAGACGCGGGCCGGCGGTTTCACGCGAGAAACGCGACACGACGCCGCGAACCTGGGACGCCTTCAGAATGACGCGGCCGTCAAGCGAGATGTCGTTGAAGTCGCCGTCGACCAAGGCAAGGCCCTTCACGGCTTCCTCGAGCGCGCGCAGGTTCTGCGCCGGGACGTCAACGGCCATACCGCGACCCGTGAGGCCGCGCTGATCGAAGAACTCGTTCCATGTGGTGATCTGAGGGTTGCTCTCGCCCATGTCGGGAAGGACGCTGTCGATGTACTTGCCGAAAACGGGATTGGGCGTGAACAGGTGCACCTGAGAGGGAACCAAATCCTCGCGATAGCGGTAAAACAGGTACGCGATGCGCTGCAGAAGCACGCTGGTCTTTCCCGAGCCGGCGATGCCGTTGACCAGCAGCACGTCGACGTCGTCGTGACGAATGACCTTGTTCTGCTCGCGCTGAATGGTTGCGGTGATGGCCTGTAGTTTCTCGGAGTGACGCTCGGAAAGCTTCGAAAGCAGCAACGGGTCCTCGATGGCAACCGTCGTGTCGAAGCACGCGCGCAGCTTGTCGTGGTCGATGTCGAACTGACGGCGAACCTTCAAATCGGCATGGATCACGCAATCATCGACGCGATACGACGTAGGGCCGATCTCTTGGTTGTAGTAGGTCTCGGCAACAGGGCTTCGCCAGTCGACGATGAAGTGGCGGCGATCGTCATCGGTCATGCCCGCCGTTCCCAGGTAGATGTCGCGTGGGGCGGAACCGGCTTTGAACTGCAGCTGCACTTTCGCGAAGTACGCGCGCGGAATAAGCTGCTTGACCTTCTTGTAGCGGTCCATGCTCACTTCCATGGCGCGGTTGTAGCCCTCGATGATGCCGTTCATCGACTGGTACTCCGCCAAAGTTTCCATGGCCATGTCGTCGGACGAGAAGTCAAGCGCAAGCTCGTCGCGCATGTCGCTCATGTCCTTCGTGGCCTGACGACGGATTTCAGCGATGCGATCTGCGGTTTCCGCTTCGATATCAAGAAGTTTGGCGTAGGTTTCGGTAAGGTGCGCCTGCTCTTGCTCGAAAGCCTCGTTTGCGACGTTCTGATCGGTGTCCATAGATCCCCTTTGCGCTGCGCCAAGATGGCTGAACTGAAAATTCGACCAAATACTTTACCCCATCGCCAAGCCCGATTGCGGCGAATCTGAGAATCCGCAAAGCGGCTCCGAAAACCTGCACATGCGTCTGGGACGAAGGCACGACGCAAGGCCGGCGCCACAAGACGGCACCGGCCTCGACTAGCTTGCTTTCAGCGCGCTCAGAACGTGCTATTCCTGAACCTTCAACGCTAACGCCAAGGGCACGCGCTTGATGCGGCGCACGTGCAAGAACGCGACGACGGCATAGGCAACCAGGGAAAGCGCTATGTACTGCGCGAGATAAACCGGGTCGATGGCGATGACGAAATTCCCGGAGTACTCCGCGAACGCCACCTTCACGACCATGCTCAGAACCCAGATAATCAAGGGGATCGATGCAACGACCGAAACGACGACGGTGGCGGTTATCGAATTGATGTACAGCCGATTGATCTCGTCGTCTCGATAACCGAACACCTTCATGTACGAAATCGATCGCGCGGAATGGTCGATCACGGTTTTCGTAAGGAGGTACATCAGTATTAACGCGATAACCACGGCGACCGTCTTCAACAGCCTGCCCATCCCTCCCATGGAGTCTTCCATCTGCGCCACGATTTTGTCCATGTCGGAAGGCGTGAGATCGTTCACAAGGTACAGCGAGTCGATGTTCAGGCTTTCATCCGACGCATAGCCGTTAAAGTAATCTGCAGGATGGTCGAATTTCTCATTGAAGGCATCGATCCCCAGATAGACGTTCATGTTGCCGAGCGACCCGTACGTCTCGTCCACGCAAAACTCGTACGACTTCCCGCCGTATCGGTCCTCCACCGTGAACGTATCGCCCGCATTGATGCCGTATTTCTCCGCCAAACCGTTTCCTATGACCACCCGGTTATCAGAAACGTCGACGTCCTCCCAATAGGACGAGTTGTCTTGCACGCCGTAAACCGAAATGCTCTCGTAGCCTTCTCCGGACTTATGCTGGATGTCCAACGAGGCAACCGAGAACTTCTCGGCCTGGGCGATCGCCTTTTCGCTGTTATCAAGCGTGTTGATCGGGTGAGCGTCGTCGTCATCGGAAACGTTGCTGGCAAGATCGACAAGCGAGAAGAACTCTTGCAAGCTCAATCCGCCTAGGTCGACGCCCCCAAGGCCAACGTCTTCGGGCTCAATGCCGGTGAAATCGACCGCTCCGATGTCGGCGAGCTTGTCGCCTATCTCATCCTCGTCGATGGCGCTCATGTCAACCGTCTCGGACAGTTTGAGAGCCGCCGCGTAGGCGTCCTTGTCAGCTTGGCTTCCTTCAAGCTCAAGCGGGGCCTTCAACATGTATGTGTGCTCGCAGACCAAGCTGCTTCGCAAGTCGTCTGCATACGAGGAGACGCACGGCATCATGCAAAGCCCGAACAACATCAGCAGACCAGAAAAGACAACCCCTAGGAACAACGTCACGAAATTAGGCAGGTTCTGCAACAGAACACGGAGGCGAAACCTGCTGACGAAAGGCAGCCTTTCGGGCAGCATCGCGCCGCGCCGGCGAGACGACCGCGACGTCTCATGGCGCAGGAACTGAAGCGGGGTACAGCGAAGCTTGAAAAGAAGCCCGAACAAGGTGATGACGAACAACATCACCAAGGGAATCACCGTGGTGTTCACCAGAACATGCGGATCGAACGTCGCTTCGTACGGGGGCAGACTGTAGCTGTTGTAATACAAGTTGCGCATCGGCTCGGAAAACAGCGTGTAACCCAGCATATTGCCAAGAAGCGCACCTGCAGTGCCAACGATCATCGGCATGGCAAGATAATGGCGCACGAGCTCGCTTTTCCTATAACCGCTGGCAAGGAGGGTTCCGATAACCGCGCTTTCTTCCTCGATGGTTGAGCCGGTCAAGATCACGAAAACGAAGGCCATAATGGCGATGATCATCCAGAGCAGAACGCGCCACATCTGCTGATCGCCGACAACGTCGTCGGCCGCATACGTGATGCCGTTGTTGGCATCTGCATCGATGAAGTCGCTGATGGCGACGTTGGCGTCCGAAAGGGCATCGGCGATATCCTCTTCCAGGTCGACGCGGTCGGCATCGGAAAGACTCCGGTCATCGCACGTGAACGAATAAACATAGCGCAGCTTTCCCTGACCGAACGAGTCGAACGCGCTTTGCGTGACCAATCCAACGCAGAACGATTGCGCGTTGAACACGAAATCGGAGTTCTTCTCGAACAGCGCCTGATAATCGGATAACGAGACGATGCCGCAAACCCTGAACGACTTCCCGCCCACGGTGACCGAATCGCCTATCCCAAGGCCGTGATGGACCGCGTACACGCGATCGATGGCAAGCTCATCGTCGGCTTGCGGGGCATGGCCTTCGTAGTAGGCGGCGAGATCGACTTGCGTTCGGTCGGCGAAAACGCGCATCACATGCGCAGCGCCTTCGGGCTCGTCGGCGTATTCCAAAGATACGTCGCGACTGAAATTGGGAAAAACCTGGACACCAAGGTTCTCGACAGCGCGTAGGTTCTTGTCGGAAACCTGGAAGTTAGCGATGAACTGACCGTCTTCTTGATTATAGGTGTCGCGAACCTCGCCCTGCAACTTCTCGATGCTACTTGCAGCAACGAGAAAACCTGCGGTCAACGAGATCGCAACCGCCATAAGCAAGAATATCCCCAGGTATTTGCCAAGATTGTTCTTCAGTTCGCGGGGAAACCGCTTCGATAGCGCAGACATGACAACCTACCATTCAAGATCGCATGCGGCAGTGCGCACCGGATTGACGCGATCCTCCACCAGCGCACCGTCGTGCAAGCGCAAAACCCGATGCGCCATGTTCGAGATCGCATTGTTGTGGGTGACGATGACGATCGTGCAACCGTAATCGCGATTAACCTCCTCCATCAAACAGAGGATCTCCTTTGACGTGGTGTAATCAAGCGCTCCGGTAGGCTCGTCGCACAAAAGCAAGCTAGGATTCTTAACCAAAGCACGCCCAATCGCGCAACGCTGCTGCTGTCCGCCTGAAACCTGGCGCGGGAATTTACCGCGATGATCCCACAAACCCAGAGACTTCAATAAATCATCGATCGGCAAGGCGTTCTTGCTTAAATGCGCGGTGACCTCGATATTCTCACGGATAGTAAGATCGGGCACCAAATTGTAGAACTGAAAGACGAACCCCAGCTGACGTCTGCGATATTCCCCCAGCTCTTTGCCAGAGAGCGAAGTGAGCTCCTCGTCGCCAACGCGAATCGTGCCGGCATCGGCATCCTCAAGACCGCCGACGATGTTTAGAAAAGTCGACTTGCCCGAACCCGATGGACCAAGAAGAACGCATATCTCCCCTTTGCCAACATCGGTCGATATCCCACGAAGAACCTTTGTGCGCGCATCCCCTTCGCCATAAAATTTCTCAAGGTCACGCACGGAAAGAAACGGATTGTCGAGCATTTCTATCCCTTTTCCTTCTTCTGATAGTTGTATTTCTCTAACTTATGATTCTAGATAGTACGTGAACCGTTAGCAACTCTTTTGTTAGCTTGGTGTAATTTTACGAAATAAGGCACTTACGGCTGCGTCTCGAGCAAACGGCGAGACAAACCCCGCCTTTCACCTTTGAAGTGATTCTTACGTCTGGGTTACGGCTCTTGAATCTTAGGGAATCGGCTGTTAGGGTACCTCTCCGCTATGAACGAACTGAACGAGGCATACACCCTGAATCGCGAGCTCCCCATGCCGGGGGCCTTGTCTGACATTTGCCGAAAAGCAATCGCCCAGCCTGCCTTCAAGCAGTCGCTTTCCTCCTATCGCAGCTGAATTCGCGCCCTGTCAAACGCGAATCATCCAGCCGCCGCCCCTATTGGTCCGCGGCAGGCAACCTCATAGCTGCGAAAGGAACCTATGTCTAGCACTACTGTTTCCGCACCCACCGATGGGCGCATCACCGGCACCCAAATCCGCATCGTCGCCGTCGTCGTTCTTGGCGCTTTCCTGGCCCTGCTGAACCAAACGGTCATGTCCCCGGCACTGCCGGTTATCATGGCCGACTTCAACATCGACGCCTCCACCGCGCAATGGATCATGTCCATCTATCCGCTGGTCAGCGGCATCATGGTGCCGGTATCGGCGTTCCTTATCGACAAATTCAGCACCCGCAAGCTCTTCTTCGGAGCCACGTTGGTGTTTGCTCTTGGCACGCTGATGTGCGCCGCAGCGCCCGATTTCACTATCCTCATCGCCGGACGCGTGCTTCAGGCCGCAGGATCGGGCGTGCTCATGCCGCTGGTCTCGGTGGTCCCCATGCTGGTTTTCCCCGTTGAGAAACGCGGGACCGCCATGGGCATGGCGGGCATCGTCATGTCAGCCGGCCCTGCCGTCGGCCCCGTCGTGGGCGGCGCCGTGATCGACGCCTACGGCTGGCGCACAATGATCGGCGCAATCGTGCCTTTTGCGTTTGCAGTGTTGGCTCTGGGCGTCTTCATGCTGAAGAACGTGGGCGAGCTTAAGAACCCGAAACTCGATCTTCCCTCGGTCGCCCTTTCCACCATCGCTTTCGGCGGCTTGCTGTACGGTTTCTCGAGCGCCTCATCGTTCGGTTGGGGCAGCATCGTCGTGCTGGGGTCCATCGCCGCCGGCGTGATCTGCCTGGCGTTGTTCATCGTTCGCCAGGGCCGCATCGACGACCCTCTGCTTCAGCTGGGCACGCTGAAAACGCACGAGTTCCGCGTAGCGGCCATCATCGTTACCCTCATCAACGCAGCCTGCCTGGTCACCAACACGCTGCTGCCTCTTCTTCTGCAAACAGCGCTGGGCGCCTCGGCTTTTGAAACGGGCATGGCCATGCTGCCTGCTGCGGCGGTCGGCATCATCATCAGCCCCATCTCGGGCATCGTCTTCGATAAGTTCGGCCCGCGCGTTATCTCGATCTTCGGCCTAACGCTAATGACCGGCGCCTTGTTCCTGCTCTCGCTTTCAACGGCGAACACGCCCATCGCTGCGGTTGCGCTGTTCTGCATGCTGCAAGCTGCCGGCCAAGCTCTGGCGAACATGCCGGTGAACACGTGGGGCGTCAATGCCTTGGAAAACGACATGATCGCCCACGGCAACGCCATCGCCAACACCGGTCGTCAGGTTGCCGGCGGCTTGTGCACAGCGCTTATCATCACGGTCATGACCAGCGTTACCGCATCTGCCAGCGCGAATGTGAGCATCCAGGTTGCCACGGCCACGGGCGCCGGCGTCGCCTACAAGGTTTGCGCCGCTATCGGCCTGGTGTCGCTGATCTACGCCATCGCAAGCGTTCGCCCTTCCAAGAAAACCGCTTCTCAAACCAAGGAGGCTTAAGCTATGTCCGAGATCCTTTCCGAACGCATCCCACTTGAGTTCGAAGGCACGCCCATTTCAAGCATCATGATCGAAGACCCCTTCACCTGCTCGCAGAACAGCGCGATCTCCGACGTGGTTCGCATGCTTGCCGAAAACGAAGTGACGAGCATGCCCGTCGTCGACGAGCGCAAGCAAGTTGTTGGGTTCATTTCCGACGGCGACATCATGGGAGCCATCGCGCAGCACCGTGCGCGAACCATCTTCACCGGCGGCGACGCGTCGATGCTGTACTTCGACGATCAAACCCTCGAGCAGCGCATCGACGGCCTGAAAGACCGAAACGTCATGGACTTCGCTACGCGCAAGGTTGTTTGCGCACGACCAGAACAAAGCATCGCTCGCGTAGCCGATATGCTGGCAAAAAAGAAGTTCAAAAAGCTTCCCGTGGTAGACGACGAGGGAAAGCTGGTCGGCGTCATCCGACGCTCGGCCATCACCAAATACATCTTCAACGTCATCTTCCAATAGCGGAACGCAAGAGAAGCGAGATAGGCGGTGTCGGACTTGTTCCGCGCCGCCTTTTTCATACCCTAGCCCAAGCAATTCCAACCCTTGTGCACCTGCAAGCAAGTCAGCACGGCCGGCGTTGCGACTAGTCAAGCCAAACGTCTTTCAAACAGCCATCCAACAGCCATCTAACAGGGATTGCCAATATGAAAACGAGCACCCAATCCCCGTTGGCGGGCATTAGAATCAACCGAAATCGAAAGGACGGGGATGGGCAACCAAGACGAATACCGCACCGCACGACTTGCGCTTGCCGCTGAGACCGCGGATATCTTAGAGGGCGCACGAGAGATAGCGGGGCTTATCGCAAGCGACCCCACATGGAACGGCAAGTCGACGGCGCTCGGACAGGTTGCTGTTCTCTTGGACGTCGGCCTTGGCCATGCAGGCAAAAACCTTGAGGAGCTGATGCGCATCGAGAACCTTGGGCTTGAATGAAGATGAAGCGCGGCGATATATGGCACGATATGAAATTGCTGCGCTGATACGCGACTTGATATCTTGCAGGATATCAGCTTTCTTTACGGCGGCAATACGCTTGCCGCATGGACATGGCCACCAAAAAGAAACAGCTCGGACGAGCAGTGGAACGCGAGCGATCTAAACAGAAGCTCACCCAGCGTCAGCTTGCCTACATGGCCGATACCTCACAAGCCGAGATCTCAAAAATCGAGAACGCAACCTCAGACGTCAAGGTCAGCACGCTGATAAGGATCAGCGAGGCCCTTGGCATCGAAGTGCGCGAGTTCTTCTCGTTCTAGCGCTCGCGCCTTGAAACGATCAGAGCGGTCGAAACACATGTTCCGACCGCTCTTCATTAACTTGCGATTCGTGCGCTTCCCGATGCATTCTCGCGCTGAGCGACACGGGTGATGCTCGCCGTGGTCAAGGCGGGCTCGCCTTCGGGCAGCGCGTCGTTATACAACTTCAGGCATTCCTGCATAAGCAGATCGGCACGAAGCGCTCCGGTGTCGTGCGCTTCAAGCGCGAAATGAGCAACTTCAGGGCGTTCCTCATCGAACATGATGGGCTCGACCAGATGATCGGCCACATGGAACACCTTCTCTTTCTTGCGACGAATGCGCACGATGTCCTGAGGAACGGGCAGGCTACCGGGAGCGCGCGAGAACTCGACCTCGTAAACGCTCACCGGATAGGCAACCGACGCAGCCTTCGCATGCGAATCGATGTAATAAGCGTCCTGAACCATCAGGTCGCGCACGCTTGCCGCCTTAAGCGCCGCAAGCGCCTTATCGGCGGGAACGTACTCGCGCAACTGGATATCGAAAATCTCGCACGTCGATCCAACGCCAACGGGCAGCGCCGCGCCGAATGCGATTTTCATATGCGGCGAAAAGCCTTGCGAAATGGCGAAAGGCAATCCCGCACGACGAACCGTGCGCTCAAGAGCATGGGCGACCTCAAGATGCGACAGGAGCGCCAGACGATCGCGTTCAATGTACGTGGCGCGAAGCACGAAGCGACGGCCGGGCTGTTCAGCGTTGACGTTATTCTCGCTCATTTGCCTACCTCAATCCGCCAAGCACGCGAGGAGCCGCGAGCTCGTTTTCAACCTTCATGCCAGGGCACACGCCGCACGCCGAGCAACGCTCGAACGAACAGTCGGGGGTGGTGATGCCCTGCGACGCCAACTCGCGCTCGTGACGCAGGAAACGCGTGCTCACACCCGTGGAGACATGCTCCCACGGAAGCACATAGTCAAGCGGGAAGGTAGCCTGCGCAAGACCGGCAACGTCAATGCCGATATCAGTTGCGGCGACGGCCCACGCTTCTTCGTCGAAGTACTCGTCCCATGCGTCAAAACGGGCGCCACGACGCCATGCGCCTTCAAGCAACGCGGCGGTTTCGCGACCGCCGCGGCTCATGATGGCCTCGATGAAGCTGGTTGCCGCATTATGCCAATGCACGATAACCGAACGGCGCTTCACGCTGGAGCGAACCAGGTTCACGCGACGAATGGCCTCTTCGGGAGCGATCTGGCCGTCCCACTGGAACGGGGTCTGAGCCTTCGGCACAAATAGGGCGAGCGACGCGCTGATCTGAACCGCGCCCTTCTGCTCGCGCGGAACAGCGGCAACGGCACGGTCGTAAGCGCGTTCGCACAAACTTGCGATTCCGCGCAGGTCGTCATCGGTTTCGGTGGGAAGGCCAACCATGAAGTACAGCTTGCAACGACGCCATCCCATCGAGAAGGCCGCGTCGATAGCCGAGAACAGGTTCTCCTCGGTCACGTTCTTGTTAATGACGTCGCGCAAACGCTGCGTACCGGCCTCGGGGGCGAACGTCAATCCGCCTTTCTTCTTGCCCGCAACCAGCGCAGCCATCTCGGCGCCGAACGAATCAAGGCGCTGCGAGGGAATGGAAACACGCACGCCAGTGCCATCGCATGCCTCGTTCAGGCGCGTGAGGATCTCGGCGATCTGAGAGTGGTCGGTGGTGGAAAGCGAGGTCAGGCTGACCTCGTCATACCCCGTTTCCTTAAGGCCCGCAAGAACGGACTGCACCACGTTGTCGGCGGAGCGCTCGCGCACCGGGCGATACATCATGCCCGCCTGGCAGAAGCGGCAGCCGCGCGCGCAACCGCGCAGGATCTCGACATTCAAGCGGTCATGGACGGCCTCGGCGAACGGGACGATGCACGGCTCCCAACCAGGGCTTTCCGCAAAGCCGGTGAACAGCTGCTTCTCGATATGGGTGGGAAGCCCCTCTTCAAGCGGCTCGATCCACGAGCCTGCAGCCTGCGCCTCATCGGTATCGCGCCAGCGATACAAAGACGGCACGTACCAGCCTGACTCGGTTGCGAGCTTTCGAAGCACCTCTGCGCGCGTGGCGCCTGCCTTGCGCTGGTCCCTGATGAACTCCAGGCCATCGGGCAGCATGACTTCGCCCTCGCCCACACAGAACGCGTCGAAAAACGGAGCGTACGGCTCGGGGTTGTATGCACACGGGCCGCCGGCGATGACGAACGGATCGTCCTCGGAGCGCTCGTCGGCATGCAAGGGGATGCCGCTCAGGTCAAGCATCTCAAGCACGTTCGTGGCAACAAGCTCGTGCGAAAGCGTGACGCCCACTGCATCGAACTCGGCCAAGGGCGCGCAGCTTTCGATTGAGAACATGGGGATGCCCTCGGCACGCATCTTGTCGGCCATGTCGGGAGCAGGCAGGAAACCGCGCTCGGCAGACATGCCCTCGCGGGCATTCACGACGTTCACCAGAATGCGGAGTGCCTGGTTGGGCTGACCGACTTCGTAAACGTCGGGGTACACCATGCAGAAATGGAAATCGGCGTCTTCCTTGTAGACGCTTCCCCATTCGTGGTTGATGTATCGTGAAGGACGCTCGACAGTCGAGACGATCTCGCGAACGCGGGGCCAAAGATCAGTGAGTTTGGACATCGTCTGGGTTTCCCTTCAGGCAGTGAACAGCCTGGATCGCACGACGCATCAAGCGAAGGCGATCCAGGCGATGCTGATCAAATGATAGTTGAAATAAGTTTAAGCGACAGGCTTGGTTTCCATCGAGCGCACTTCGGCGACCCTGTCGCGCACCTGCGAAGCGGCTTCCCCTGCAAGAGTGGCGGCTTTCTCAACCACGCGAGTCACGCCGGCGACGTTCTCGCCACCCTCGAAGTACTCGATAACCGCACGACCCATAGCCTCGGTACCGCCAAAACCGACGCCAGCGCGAATGACGCCGCCCAGTGCGGGAACATATCCCACAGCAGTACGGGCAATCGAGCGGCAACCGAAGGCGCCGCCAACCACTGCCAAGATCTCCTTCGCGCGCTCCATGCCCATAGGGCGTCCATAAGCAGCAGCAATCTGCAGGACCATCTTCGCTTGGTTGAGCGTCATGATAGGCATGTCGGCTGCCTTCAAGAACGGAACCAAACCAACACCCGCGTTCTGCAATGCAGTTTCAGAAACAGCCTCAAGGGCAAGCGGTTTGCGAACGAACGGGAAGGCCAGCGCGAACGCCAGGCGCTTGGAACGACAGGCGACGGCGATCCACTCACCCATGCGCATGTCGAGCGCTGCAGCCGCCTCGTCATCGAGGGGCATGGGATCTGCCATGGCCTCTTCCTCGGTGATCTGCGCGGCGTGCATCATGCCGGACAGGCCCTTCGTCATATCGGCAGCCTGCTTGGGAACGACGCGCGAAACCACCTTGCAAACATTCTTCGCAATGGTTCGCTCGGGGTCGCTGGGAACAACCAAATCGCCCTCGGGAATGGGAGCGTTCGCCGCTGCGGCGATAAGCTCGACGCGAGCGGGCTGAGTGGCGCATACCATAACGGGAACACCCGCGCTGCGGATGGCCGCGGCCGAAGGCCCAACCACGTCGGAAGATCCCGCGACGATGATAGCCGCGTCGTCGGTCGGGCATACGCTTGCGGGCCGGTCTCCCAGATAACTGAGCGTAAGGCGCACCGTGGCCAATTCGCTGGCAAAGGATTTGCGCACATGGGCGATAAGATCGGCAGGGGCTGAATCGTCGATGTAAACGCTCACAGAAAGCGGGGTTTTACGCGCGGCCTCGAGATTGGTTGCCTCGTCGAGCAGCGCAGCGATATCAACGGGTAGTTGCATAGGACGCCTTTCGCCCGGATTGATTGCTACATGCCCACACCGAGCCGATAAGGCCCAGCAGGGCAAAGTTGACCATCATGAACGAAGAGCCGTAGCTCATGAACGGCAGGGGGATACCCGTGATGGGCATGAGCCCGCACGTCATGCCGATGTTCTCGAGAATCTGGAACAACCACATGCCGACGATGCACATGACCAAGACCAAACCGAACATGTCGTTCGATGACCTTGCAATACGAAATGCTATTACAACCAGCGCGATATACAGACCGAGCAGCAGCAGAACACCGAAAAACCCGAGCTCTTCGGCAAGCACGCAGAAGATGAAGTCAGTGGGTGCCTCGGGCAAGATGCCCAGCGCATGCTGCGTTCCCTGCATGTAGCCCTGACCGAACAGACCGCCCGAGCCAATGGCGATCATCGCCTGCTGAAGGTTGTAACCCTCGTCGGAAAGGTCGGTGGAGCCCTGGTTCATGAACACCAGCAGACGGTTTCGCTGGTACTGCTTGAGCAGCTTGTACTGATGCGGGTTGCTGGTCTCGTAAATGATTTGATCGACCACGAACACCATGGCGATAAGCGCTATGCCAACCGCCAAGGTTATCAGCAAGTACTTCGGGCGCGCGCCGCCAACCACAAGCGCGACAGCGGCGATGAAGATGTACACCAAACCGGTTCCCAGGTCAGGCTGCGTCATGATGCAAAAGAACGGGACCAACATCAGGCCGACGGCCTTCAGATATTCACGCAAGTCATCCAAGTGGCCGTTGTAGCGAGCCATGATGCTGGCATCCATGAGGATAACCGTGATCTTAGCGAACTCGCCTGGCTGAAGCTGAATGCCGATCTTGATCCACGACGTCGCACCCATGGTGTTCACGCCGATAATCGGAAGGTGCGGCGACAAGATGAGCACGACATTGATGATCATCAGGATCTTCGTCATGTCTGACAGGCGCCGGTAATCGAACTTCCAGAAGGCGATCATGGCCACAATACCCACCGCAACACCCATCAGCTGTCGCGAGAAGTTGTAATCGACGTCGGATGACACAGCGGAATACACGACGATCAGGCCGTACACGGTAAGCGCGCATACGACGACGAGAAGCGGCATGTTCAGCGACGGGAAACGCGAAGGGCGCACCATGCGCGGCGTTCGCGAACCGGCTGAGCGCACCGTTGAAATCTGCGGTAACTGCGGCATGTCCCCTCCTAGTCCGTTCGTCCGCCCGACGAGCCGCCGTACTCGACCGACTCGCCGCTTGATGCAGCGACAACGCCCACGTCGGTAAGCTCGCCGGCATCGTACGCCTTAAGGGCGCCCATGATCTGAGCGCCAATGGGACCCGCGGCGGAAGCGCCGCCACCGCCCTGCTCGACCAACACGGCGCATACGTATTTCGGGTTGTCGAACGGCATATAGCACACGAACCATGCGTAGTCGTCCTTACCCGCAACCTCGCCCGTACCGGTTTTGCAGGCAATGTCGTCAAGGCTGACGCCCGCTTCCTCAAACGCTGCGACCAAGTTGGCGGAACCCGCGGCCACATCATGAAGGGCATCGCGCACGGTTTCCAGATCCTTCTCGTCAACATCAGGCGTGGCAAGCTCTTGCGACTTGTACGTGATGGCAGGCGTGGTGCTGTCGGAGTTGCGAACTTCCTTCAGCAGGTGCGGCTTCATCATGGTGCCTGTCGCGATGCCGCCGTAGGCAACGGCGATCTGCAACGGCGTAACCAGAACGTCGCCCTGACCGATGACCATGTTGGTAAGGTCGCCGCCGCGCCAAACGCCCTCGGTGGGAACGTCCACCCAGTGCTGCGCCTTCCATTCAGGCGTGGGGATGCGACCCGCTTCCTCGCCTGATATGTCGACGCCGGTGGTTTTGCCGAAGCCGTACTTCTCGACCTCTTCCTGCATGGCGGTGTCGGAAAGCTTGCCGCCCTGCGATTTGCCCGCGAAATAGAAATCGTAGGCGATCTCGTAGAAAACGACGTCGCACGACTGAACGATGCCCTCGTGGAAGGTGATGTTGCCGTGACCGGACGAAAGCCAACATTTCTGGATGTCGCCCGAACCGAAGCCGTCCCACGAGCCGGTGCAGTTCCACTCCTTCTTCGTATCGGCAAAGCCGTACTTCAGCGCCGCCAAGCCGGTGAACGACTTAAACGTCGAAGCAGCGGGATACGTGCCCGAAATGCAACGGTTCAAAAGCGGGAAATACGACTCGGCGGATTCGTACAGATCCCAGGTGTCCTGCGAGATGCCGCCGATGAATGTCTGGGGGTTGAAAGTTGGGTAACTTGCCATGGCGACGATGCTGCCGTCGGTGACGTCCATGGCCACCACGGCACCGGCAACACCTTTGCCTTCGCCGATGATGCCCGTTGGGGCGATAAGATCTTTAAGGGCTGTTTCAGCCACGTACTGAACGGGCGCCTTGATGGTGAGGTAGACGTCGGAGCCACGCGAAGGAGCCGTCTCACTCACCACCGACACGACATTGCCGTCAGCGTCAGCCATAACGGTACGAAGGCCATGTTCACCGGCCAAGATCTCGTCGTAGGCGGCCTCAACGCCGCTTTGTCCGATGCTATCGCCAAGTTCGACGTTGCGGTTCTTCGGCATGCTGGAAAGAATGTCCTTGCTCACCGAGCCGGTGTAACCCACCGCATGGGAAGCCAAAGCACCGTACGGATACGAACGCATGGATCTCTCTTGAATGGTGACGCCCGAGAAGGCGTCGGAGTGCTCGGCGATGAACGCGACGTCGCGCATGCGGGCATCGCTTGTCACCACGCGCTGGCTCTGCGCACCTGACGAGTTGTCCAAGATGCGGCTTCGGACAACGTTGTACGGAATGCCCAAAACAGTGGAGAGGCGCTGGACGACATCATGGTCGTCGGCAACGTCAGCGTCGGCCAGAACGGTGAGCGCCGAGCGGTTCTTCACGATAGCGATGCCGCCGGCGTCGTAAATGTAACCACGCGGTGCGGGCGTTTTGATCTTGGAGTACTTGTTCTCTTCAGACTGGCTTTCGTACGAGCTGGAGGCAAGCACCTGCATGCTCCACAGCTTCGCGGTAAGCGAGCCGAAAATGGCCGCAGCCAGAACGCCCATGGCCACGAAGCGCGAGCGCACGGCGTCGGAAATACGACCGGTCGAAGAGGTTTTCGGTGCGGAAGATTCGGAGCTTGCGCCCAACGTGCGCGGACCCGTTCCGCCCACAGGGGTGTCGTCGAAGGTGGTTTGCACGCCGAACGTATCGATAGACGACACGCTGTGCTTTCCGCCAACCAGCGGCTCGCCCGAACGGTTCGAGCGCACACGGAAGAACACCACAACGGCGATGACGCAGATCACCAGTACGGCAAGTCCGACAAGAACAGCCTGCAGCACACTACCACGTCCTAGCGCAATTGCGTGGCGACGATCGGAGATGCCGGGCCGCCCGACGAGAAGAAGCGCGATGCCAAGGGATACAGGATGAAGGCGATGACCGAATCGTAGATAGCGCACGGAAGCGCACGGAAGATGAGCGCGTCGATGAAGCTCGCGTTGTAACCGGTTGCCAGCAGGAAGATACCGTAAACAAGCTCGGTCAGGAGCATGCCCGCACTCATGACCGCAATGGGCATGAACAGCGTGTCGTTCTCCATGGTGGCGAAAACACGCGCGCCGACGTACGCGAACAGCGTGAGCGCGAATGCCATGGCGCCAACGACGCCGCCCGACAGAAAGTCATACAGAAGACCTAGGACGAACGGCATGACGCAGCCGAACGACTGGGAACGCGTCACAGCGCACAGGAACACGAACACCATGACGAAATCAGGCATAGCATGCCCAATGGCGATATAGGGAGCGAGGATGAGTTGCAACAAGAAGGCAACCACGCCCGCTATGGAAAGAACGAAGACGTCGTGGGAATCCGTCACGCGCGCCACCTCCTCTTCAATGAAAATCCGCTAGCCGGCATGAACAGCGTTACTGAGCGGACGAGCTTACAGACGAGCCGCTTGCACTCGAACTTGAGCTTGCGCTGGAGTCCGAGTCGTCGGCGGCCGTCACGACGATGACGTTCTCAAGCTGGGAGACGTCATCGTTCATGCTCACGACGATGCGGCCAGTCGCGTTCGCCGTGGTTTTCTCGACGCTGACAACAGTACCCACGATAAGGCCCGACGTGTAGCTGCCGCCCAAACCCGACGTGATCACCACATCGCCGACAACGGGGATCGAATCCTCGGGGATATCCTCCAAATAAAGAAGGCCCTCAAGAGAACCGCGCACGATGCCGTTCGTGCGGCTGGACTGAACCATGACCGCAGCGCCCGAATTGGGGTCGGTAAGCAAGCGAACCGTAGCAGAATGCGTTTCAACGCGCGACACCTGGCCGACAACGCCCGACGAACCCATAACGGTCATGCCGCTTTGCAGGCCATCGGCAGAGCCCTTGTCGATAGTGACGGTTTGATTCCAAGCATCGAGGCTCTTCCCCACTACCGTGGCGGTGACGCCGTTGACGCCCGATTTGCTCTTGATGTCAAGAAGGCCCTGAAGGCGCTCGACCTCGATGCGGTACTCGTCCGCCTGGGCAAGCAGCAGACGAAGCTGGCGGTTCTGCTCACGAAGCTCGGCAAGGGTCGCGTCGTCGGCGGTGGCGTCAGCAACCGAGTCGCCCGTCGATTCGATAGCGGAACCCACATGGGCCCCGACGTTGCGCATAGGTGATGCAACCACGCCGAAGGCGCCCTGGATGGCATGCAGCGGGCCACCGTCGCCCTCGCGGCAGTAAACAGTGGTGAGAACAAGCGACGCCGCAAGCAGCGCACCGAACACGATGCGCCGCACGGACGTCGCTTCACTTTGTTGAAAATTCAAAGCCATAGGCGAAAACGCGCTACTTAGTCCTCATAAGGGTCTGACGAAGCGCGGTGGGGGTTTCGAGAACCTTCATACAGCCGGTTACGACATTGGTGAGCGCCGTCTCGGAAACCCAAACCGGGATCTCAAGCTCCTGCGTGAGGAATCGGTCGAGGCCCGAAAGCAGGCCGCCGCCACCCGTAAGCAGGATGCCGTTCTGGATGATGTCGCTGGCCAGGTCGGGGTTGGTTTTCTTGAACGTTTCCTTGATGTTCAGAACCATCTCGGAGCACGGCTCGATAAGAGCCTGGCGAACGTCCTCGGACTGAATGGTGACTTCCTTGGGCTGCTCGGTGATGACGTCCTGGCCGGAGATGATCATGTCGCGCTCGCGACCGTCCTCGAACGGGAGGATGGAGCCGATCTTGATCTTGATGACCTCGGCCGTGCGCTCGCCGATCTTGATGCCAAGAAGGTCGCGCAGATGCATGGAGATGGCCTCATCCATGCGATTGCCGGCAAGGCGCAGCGAGGAAGACGTGACGATGCCGCCCAAAGAAATGACAGCGACCTCGGTGGTGCCGCCGCCGATGTCGACGACCATCGAGCCAGTAGGCTCGGTAACGGGCAGGTCGGCACCCATGGCAGCCGCCATAGGCTCCTCGATAAGGTAGGCCTGACGTGCGCCCGCCTGAATGGCAGCCTCGAAAACGGCGCGCTTCTCGACGGAAGTGGCGCCGCAGGGAATGCAGATGACGATGCGCGGCTTGGCCTGCCACGGGTACTTACGGGGCGCAGCCTTGTTGATGAACGCCGAGATCATGGCCTCAGTGACATCGTAATCGGCAACGACGCCGTCTTTCAGAGGATGCTCGGCGGAAAACGCGTCGGGCGTGTGGTTGATCATGTTCTTAGCTTCGTGGCCAACCGCCAAAACGCGATGCGTGCTTTTCTCGATCGCGACAACCGAAGGCTCGTTGATGACGATGCCCTCGCCTGCGATTGCAATCAGCGTGTTCGCAGTGCCAAGGTCGATAGCCATGTCCGTCGACATACCGCCGAAGGAGTCCATGAAGCGATCTAAAAAGGACATCAGGTGCAACCCCTTGAATCTCGTTTAAGTTCCGTTTAGGTCAAAATACCTAGTCGTGCAAGTAAACAAGAATATTAGCACAGGCGCAACGAACCGTTCGCCGCCCATGAACCCCGACTAATGAAATCCATACCACGCCGAAAATCCATACCTTACGAAAAAGCTAATGGACGCTGCAGCTGAAGCACGGGTCGTATGCACGAACAAGCTTCTCGATCTCGGCGCGGATCTTGTCGGGCGACGCGTCGATCTCAAGCATGTTCTCGGCAAGGAGAAGCATGTCGCCTTCCAGGTTCGCCACGTTCTGCGCGGTCGGGGTGATGATGGACGCATGAACGACGCGGCCCTCATCGTCAAGCTCAAGCTCGTGGAAAACGGTGCCGCGCGGAGCCTCGGTGAAGCCCGTCCCCTTGCCTGCGCAAGGCGTGAACGCCACCGGCTCGCTTGAACCCTCGAACTCGTCGTTCGCAAGGCGGCGGCACAGCTCGGCGCAGCGCTCGAGCGCATCGACAAGCTCGACGGCCTGCGCGACGTTGTTACGGAACGGGTTGAGCTCGGGCGGACGCAGCCCTGCCTTGGCGGCGGCGACCTTGGCCGTCTTGCTGAGCTTGTCCCACGAAGCGTTCACGCGCGCAAGAGCGCCGGTGAAGTAGTTTAAGCCCGTGGCACGCGAACGCGCGAACAGCGCGGCGGAATGATCGACCTTGTATTCGTCGACGTTCTCGTCGACGTCGTCGGCGTCGAACGAAACGCCTGCGTGAACGAACGTCGCGCGCCGCGAATCGGCAACGGCGTAACGGTCGTCGGCGGTCATGGCAAGGAAGTCGCCCGCGGTCTGGATATCAGGCGTGCGGAACGAATTGAACAGATCGACGGTCTGCACCGCGAACGGGATGGACGCCTCAAGCTTGTCGGCAAGCTCGAGGTATTCCTCGCGCGTGATCTCATGCGTGAAACCACCCACCACAGCCGTGATCGGGTGGATGGAGCGGCCGCCCACCTTCGTGCACAGCTCGTTGCCCAGGGCCTTAAGACCAAGCGCCTTGTCGAACAGCGCGGGGTCGGACTGAGCCAGGGGGAACACGCTTGGCTGGTTCAGGAAGTCGGGGGCGGCAAGCACGAACAGATGAGTTGCGTGGTTCTGCAGATACGAGCCGTACACCAGAAGCTCGCGAAGGGCCTTGGTGCGATCGGTCACCTCGACGCCGAAGATGCGTTCGATTGCCAGCAAGCTGGTGACCACGTGACTTGCCGAGCAGATGCCGCATACGCGTGAGGCGATATAGGAGACCTCGGTGTAGCTGCGGCCGCGAACCATGCTCTCGAACAGGCGCGCGGGTTCGATGACGTTCATCTCAACGGTCTGAACAGCGCCGTCCTCGATCACGACATGAACGTTGCCGTGCCCCTCGACACGGGCAAGGTGGTCGACTTTGATTGATGCGGTGCTCATAAGGCCAGCCTATCGATTCTGAGCCGATGCAAGATCGACTTGGTTGAACATTTCCAGTGCCTGATCGAAGTCTTCAACAGGGATACCGTTCCTTCGGCAGGCTTCGCGAGCCGAATCGAGGTTCGCGTCGGGGGACAAACCCGCGCAACCGAAGCACGGGCGTCCCAGGTTCACGCAACGGCCGCCGCAGTCGGCGCGCGTTACCAAGCCCAGGCACAGGCGCCCTTTCTCGAAGAAGCACTCGCTTTCGTTGCGCTTGCACTCGCCGCACATGGTGCGCATGGGGAGCGCCTTGTTCGATCCGTACAGCGCGCGCTGCAGGATGTCGATGAAGTTGTACGGGTCGATAGGGCAACAACGCACCTCGAAATCGACCTTGATGAACTCGCTTACCGCACACGGGGAAACCATCTCGCCGCATGCGCTGGGTGCGCCTTCGTAAACCTCGGTGATGCGCGATTCGAAATCGGGCTGAGCCATGCCGGGAATGCCCGCGGTCGTTGCGCAGGAACCGATGGCGATGACCTTGGCCGCCTTCTCGCGAACCCTCTGAACGGTCTCTATGCCCTCACGCGTGGTGACAGCGCCCTCGATGACGGCGACGTCGAACTCGTCGGGCATGGGCTCCGAAGAGGTAAGCTGCCAATAGCGCATGTCTATCTGGCCCAAGACCTCAAGAAGATGCGCTTCGGCATTGGTAATCTGCAATTGGCACCCGAAGCAACTCGCAAGGCCGACAACGACCACGCGAGGAGGCGCCTGGGTTTCACCCGCTACGCACAAATTGCTCATGCTAGATCGACCCCTGGATGTTCTTCGCTTCCCAATAATTGAAAACCGGGCCATCGACGCACGCGTACTGATGGCCGATCTGGCAGTGGCCGCACTTGCCCATGCCGCACTTCATGCGACGCTCGAAGTCGAGGTAGATGCGGTCGTAGCCAATGCCCAAACGGCGCATCTCCTCGATGACGAACTTGTACATGACCGGAGGCCCGCAAACGGCGCCGAACGTGTTATCCGGGTCGATCTCGAGCGTTTTCATAGGCTCGGTGACAACGCCCACCGGGCCGTCCCACGTATCGTCGCCATGGTCGACGGTCAAACGCAGGTCGAAGTCGGTGCGATGACGCCACATCTCGAACTGATCGCGGAACATGATGTCTTGAGGAGTGCGCGAACCGTACACGATAGTGACCTTGCCGAAGTCGGCACGCTCGTCGTGAATGTAGTTGATGAGCGAGCGGACCGGCGCGATGCCCAAGCCGCCGGCAACGATGAGCACGTCATGGCCGCGCATCTTGTCAACGGGGAAACCGCGGCCGAAAGGACCACGCAAACCGACGATGTCGCCGCACTGCATGGAATGCAGCTTTTGGGTGACGGAACCGGCGCGGCGGATGCACAGCTCGACGAAGCCCTGCTTCGTCGGCGAGCTGGTGATGGAGATGGGGCACTCGCCTACTCCGAACACGGAAAGCTCGACGAACTGACCGGGCATCTGATGAAACGCCTCGCGTACGCGTTCGTCGACGATGCGCAGCTCGAACAGCTTCTCGTTCTCGGTAAGCTCGATGATGGAGGTGATGCGCGCCGGCCACGGACGATACGCGTTCTGGGCGATCATTTCCTCGCCGGTCAGCGTCGCGGGAGCTTCACGCAAGGCATACACCGCAATGCGGTCGACCTGGTCGGCCTCAGCCACGATGTTGTGCTTGTCACTCATCGTCTGCTTCCCCCTTCTTCTCGAAGAATTTCAGCACTTCAATAGGATTGATGCCCGCCTTGCAGGCAGAGACGCAACGGCCGCAGCCGACGCACAACATGCGGTCGTGCGTGACGAAGAAGCCGTTGAGCTTGTGATACATGCGATGACGCACGCGCTCGCGTCCGGTCGGGCGGAAATTGTAGTCGCCCGTGACCTTGGCGAAATCGGGGTTCGTGCACGCGTCCCACGTGCGAACGCGGTTGCCTTCCTTGCCGTTGGGCTCAAGCTCGTCGGTGATGTCGAAGCAGAAGCACGTCGGGCATACGGCAGAGCACGCGGTGCACGAAAGGCATTTGCCGCCCAGCTCGTCCCAGAACGGGTCAGAATGGAAGGCGTCCATGAGCATGGCGACATCCTGGATCTTGGGGATATCGGGGTTGAAAGCCTTCTGACGGGCGCGCGTGGCATGACGGAAATCGATGCGGTCGGTGTCGGTTGCCTCACGCGGGTTGCATGCGGCTTCAAGAATGTTTGCCGCCTCGACACTGGAAATGCTAACCAGATAACGATCGCCGATGCGCTGCAGGAACAGGTCGTAACCAAACTGAACCTCGTCGGCACCCCACAGGTTGCAGAAGCAAGAGTCAGTGGGAGTGCAGCTGATGCCGACGATCATGGTAGCCGCGCGACGGGCGCAGTAATACGGATCGGGGTAGTCGCCATCGCGGAACATAAGGTCGATCCTATTGATGGCGTTGATGTCGCATGCATGCACGCCGAAAATCACACGCGGAACGACGGTCTCGGCGAAATCCTCTACCATGTTCTCGGCGGTGTTGAAACGCATGAGCGTTTCCTTTGGCGGAAGCAGGTACTTTTTCGGAGACGAGCTGGTCGTGGGATAGTCCAAAGCCACCTCATGAGGATCATCGAGGACGTCGAAGACGTACGAATCGCCGCGCTTGATGGGCGCGACGACTTCATACGACTGCATGAAGGCATCGATGAGCGCGGGCATCTCGCTCGCGTCAATTACCCGATAGAGCATTCTTTTCCTTTTCTCGTCTGACGTTTTCAGCTTAGCGTCGAGAAAACTTTAACATCTTGGTCGCGAATTGCCATTCGCGGTGCGTCTTTTTCGAGCGGTGGCGCAAAGCAGCGTCTGTTCGTCATCTTATGCAGATCGCCCCACGATATGCCCGCCGCACGATTCATTCACCGACAGCACATCCAACCCCATACGCACTCGAAGCTGAACGCGAGTCGTGTCGCATCATTGCGCTTCAGGCAAAGAAAAAGGCGGCAGCGCATGAAGCGCCACCGCCCAAGAAGCCAACAATCGAAACGATTAGTTGAAGAAGATGCCGATCTCACGCTCAGCGGACTCGGGAGAGTCGGAGCCGTGGATGACGTTCTCGTCCATGATCAGGCCGAAGTCGCCACGAATGGTACCAGGGGCAGCATCAGCGGGGTTGGTTGCGCCCATAAGGGTGCGGACCTTGGCGACGGCGCCCTCGCCGGAAACGACCATCTTGACAACGGGGCCGGAGGTGATGTAGGAGATCAGGCCATCGTAGAACGGCTTGCCCTTGTGCTCGGCGTAGTTGGCCTCGGCCTGCTCCATGGTGACGTTGCCAAGTTCCATGCGCTCGACCGTGAGGCCGGCACGCTCGAAACGGTTGACGATCTCGCCGATGTGGCCATTGCGAACGCCGTCGGGCTTGATCATGGTGTAAGTCTTCTGAACTGCCATTTCGATCCTTTCGTTAATAAGATTCGTTAAAGCGCGGATGCGCTTGATAACCGGTTTCAGGCAAGTTAGTTCTTGCTGTTGAAGTAAAGCTCGATGTCGGAGACCTTCCAGCCAATACCCTCGCGCGAAAGCGTGACCTTGTACTGGATGGAGCCGCCAGCGGAGGTGTTGACGGTGACGTAGGCAACCGAGGTGCTCATGGACTTGTTCACGCCGTCGACGGTAGCCGTGCCACCCTGCGGGATAAGGGCCGTCATGGAAGCGACATCGTCTTTGGCCACGCTGGAAGCGAAGTTGGAAGCCGAAGTAGAGGGGTTGTTAAACACCTGCTGAACGACGGTTTCCTGCTGCGGATAGCCATAACCCATGGCGAACGCGCCGACAGCGGCGGCCGCAAGGGCAACGACGAGCACGATGACAACAAGCAGGATCTTCAAACCCACGCTGCGACGCTTGCGATCCTTCTTGGCCAAACCGCGCGACCACTGCTCAAGCTCCTCGTCGGAAGAATTGAAGAAATAATCGTCGGCGCGGTTCTGATCCTGTTCGGAACCGTAAATGTCGGCGTAGTAATAGGCGTCTTCCTCGGACATCTCCTCGGGACTATCGACCGCAGGGAACATGCCGGTGCCGGATGCAGGTTCGGCTGCGACCACGTCAAGTCCGGAAGTGTCAGCGGAAACCGGAGGCAAAGCCTGCGTCTTGTCGCTAGAACCCTGGGAAACAACGGCAATCGCACGCTGATAATCGACGCTTGCCGAAGCGGACAGGAAGTAGGTCTTGTCCTGAATGGCGTTCTCGAAGGCGTCGACGGCCTGCTGCATCTGCCCACAGGCGACATATGCCTGACCCAAGCTTGCGTACATCTTGTTGCGCACGTCGGGGCTCATATCGAACTGAAGCGCACTCTCGTAAGAAGATACGGCGTCAGCGGGACGGTCGAGGGCCATAAAGCAAACACCCAGGTTGAGCAGAGCCTTCGTGGGATCGGGGTTCGACTCGTCAAGAGCCGCCTCGCGGAAGGCCACGCCGGCCTCAGCCGACTTGCCCTGCTTCATAAGGACGTTGCCCATTCCCATGTACGCCTTGAAGGGCGTGGGGTACTTCGAATCGGACACGGCGATCTCGAAATGCTTGACTGCATTGCCGTAGTCGTGCAGAGCGGCGTACGACATGCCAAGGTTGTAGTTGACTGTGCCAACCGCATCGTAAGCGGCATCGGCGGTTGCCTGCGTGTAAGCCTTAACGGCCTCGGCATTGTTCTTGAGCTTGGTCAAGCAGTTGCCGATCTGGTGATAGATCAAACCCGTCTCACCGGGGGCAAGGGGATTTTCGGTGTCCTGCAGGCAGGAAGTGTACAGGTTGAGGGCCTGTTCGAAATCCTTGGCGGCCGCTGCGGCCTTCGCCTGTTGGAATAGATCGTTGTTCATGAAGGTTCCTTAGTTTGCACCGTTTACGAGATAACGCTACTCGGTGGCGTTCTCGATCTCGATGTGCTCGACCACGTCGCCGACGCGCAGCTTGGCGATGACGTCCATGCCTTCGATGGTCTGGCCGAAAACAGTGTAGCCGTCGTCGAGGCGATGCTGTGCGCCAAGGCAGAAGTAGAACTGCGAACCGGCGGAATCGGGATCCATGGAGCGGGCCATGGCCAATGCGCCGTCCTCATGCTTGTTGTTGGGGTTCGTGGCGAACTCGCCCTTGATGCAGTAGCCCGGGCCGCCCATGCCAAGACGGGGGAACATGCCGCCGGAAACGCGGACGACCTCGTCGCTGGAGTACTTCTTGGACTCGGGGTCGCCGCCCTGGATAACGAAGCCGGGAACGTAGCGATGGAACTTGGTGTTGTCGTAGAACCCGTCCTTGGCGAGCTCGACGAAGTTGCCGACATGGATGGGAGCATCGTTGCCGGCCAGCTGAACGCGAATGACACCCTGGGACGTGGTGACGACTGCCACCTCTTTGCCGTTGGGCTGATACTTGGGAGTGTAAAGAGCCATGAAGGCGCCTCCTCTTCGTGTTTATAAGCATTTGTGCAGGTGACGCCACTACAGCGACACTGCATACAGATTTTAGTTTAGCAGTATGCGTTTATCGGCGCTTGAAAATACTTACAACCTCTACGTGGTATGTCTGGGGGAACAAGTCAACCGGAGTCGCAAGCTGCAGGTCATAGCCCTGCTCCATGAAACGCGCCACGTCGCGCGCCCATGTAGACGGGTTGCAACTGACATACGCGACGGCCTCGGGCGCAGCCGCTGCGATGTCACCCGGCACGCTGTCGGCAAGGCCGGCACGCGGAGGATCGACCACGAGCGCGTCAAGCTGGCCGAGCTCACGAAGCTCACGCGCGGCGTCGCCGCCCACCACATCGACGTACACGCCGTTCGCATCGGCGTTGAAACGCAGGTCTCGAACGGAAGATCCCGCAGACTCAACCGCAACGACGTCGGCACCTGCCATGGCAAGCGGAATCGAGAACGTGCCCCCGCCGGCATACAAATCGGCCACGAACTTGCCGTCAACGCCGCCAAGGCCTTCCATCACCTTGTCCACCAGCTTGGCAGCCTGAGCGGTGTTCACCTGGAAGAACGACGGAGCCTGCGTGGAAAATTGCGCGTCGCCGATGCGGTCGCGCCAATAGCCACGGCCATCAAGCGTCTCGACGCCCTTGATCTTGCGCGCTTTGCCCGGGTCGGCCATCACGCGCACGACGCTGGTCGCCTTAAGCGAGTTGCCCAGGATCTGCGCGAAGCGACTACGCGGAAAGGGGCCAGGGGCCGTCCAAAGGGCGATCTCCAAGTCGCCGGTTACCAGGCTGTGCCTGACACCCACGCGATAGATTCCCTGATCCTGGCTTCCCTGAGCATAGCGAATGGCGCCGCGAAGAGCTTTCGGGGCCTTCTGGATGGACTTATGCGCAAGCAGCGTCTCGTCAACGGTTACCAAGTCATGCGAGCCTTCACGATAAAAACCCAGGTCGATCTTGCCATCGGGACGCGTCTTCGCCCCCATCTCGATCTTGTTGCGATAACCCCACTCGCGCTTGGACGGAAGCGTTTGCGCAACGATGCGCTCCGCCTCTTCGGCGGGGATATGTGCCGTGCGCACGAGCTGGGACACCACATTGTCGCGTTTCGCGCGAAGCTGGGCGCTGTAAGCGATATGCTGCCACGGGGCCGAGCCCGTCATGGCATCGCTCAAACTTGCCGGAGGCACGCGATCGGGGGACGCCTCCACCACCTCGACCAGGCGGGCGCGGGCGAACGAGGACTTTTCCTCGACGATCTCAACCGACACGACATCGCCCGGCGCAGCACCTTCCACGAACACGGTCTTCCCCGACGGGAGATGACCGACCGCATCGGCGCTGTACGCCATGCGCTCGATTTTCACGTTGATAGCATCCGTCACCGTATGCTCCTTTGCGTTCTTCTCTTTGCAGCACATTTGCAGCTTTTATCTCAAAGCGCTTCAACGCGCCATGATAACGTATAATCAGCGATCGATGCGCCCTAGTAGCTCAGTTGGATAGAGCGTCTGCCTCCGGAGCAGAAGGCCACAGGTTCGAACCCTGCCTAGGGCGCCAGTTTTCCTTCCGCACATACATAGGAAAGAAGCAAGCGGCCATGCCCCAGAACGACGCCAATAAAACGCCTGATTACAGCAGCGTTGCCGTCATCATTCCCTGCTACAACGAAGCAGTCACCATCGCCAAGGTCGTCGACGACTTCCATCGCGTTCTCCCCGGAGCCACGGTGTACGTTTACGACAACAATTCCGCAGACGGAACCGGCCAGATCGCGCGCGAACACGGCGCAGTCGTTCGCCTTGAGACCCGTCAGGGCAAAGGCAACGTCGTCCGCCAGATGATGCGCGACATCGACGCCGATTATTACATCATGGTCGACGGCGACGACACCTACCCCGCCGAAGCAGCCCCAGCATTGCTTGCGCCCCTTATGAGCGGCGAGGCCGACATGACCGTCGGCGACCGCCTTTCCAACGGCAGCTACGGCGCCGAGAACACCCGCGCTTTCCACGGTTTCGGAAACGACCTGGTGCGCGGCCTTATCAAAATGATCTACCGCTTTGACTTCAGCGACGTCATGACCGGCTATCGCGCCTACAACAAGGTGTTCGCCAAGACCATGCCCGTCACCTCTCCCGGCTTCGAGATCGAAACCGAGCTTTCCATCCATGCCGTTGACAAGGGCTGGCGCATCGCTCAGATCCCCATCGACTACCGCGATCGCCCCGAAGGCTCCGAATCCAAGCTCAACACCGTGTCCGACGGCATCAAGGTCCTGCGCATGATCATGTCGCTGTTCAAGGACTACAAGCCGTTCGCGTTGTTCGGCTGGCTGACGCTGATCTTCTTCGTCATCGGCCTGATCTGCGGTATCCCACTGATCGTCGAGTTCGGCTCCACGGGCTTGGTCCCGCGCATCCCCACCGCCATACTTACCATCGCCTTCATGATGTTGTCCGCTCTGTCACTGGTCTGCGGCCTTATTCTGGACACCGTGGTAAAGGGAAACCGCAAGGAGTACGAGCTGCGCGTGATCGATGCATACCAAAAGTACACACATTCGTAGATTTAACCCCTTGCGCTGATTGTCATTGTTTGCAATAATAATCAGGCTTTTGCACGTCCCCATAGTCTAGAGGTCAGGACGCGGCCCTTTCAAGGCTGAGACACGAGTTCGATTCTCGTTGGGGGCACCACCGATTTCAGAACCCGCATCCCTGTGGTTGCGGGTTTTATTTTTGCCGTCGACGTCCAGCGCGCTTACTGAAATACCGCGCGACGGCCATCATCCACATAAATACGATTAGAGGTACTTTGAAACGTTTCGACGAACTCGGTCTGAGCGCGAAAACGCTCGAGGCCGTTAAATCCATGGGCTATGACAGCCCCACCCCCGTTCAAGAGAAGGCGATTCCTCTTGTTCTTGAAGGCCGCGACATCATCGCGGCCGCGAAAACCGGCACCGGAAAAACAGGCGCTTTCTCGCTTCCCTCCATGGACAAGCTCGGCCATGCCAAGGGCGGTCGCGGCCCGCTGATGCTGGTCATCACCCCCACCCGCGAACTTGCCGACCAGATCGGCACCGTATGCGGCCAAATCGCCCAGCACACGAACCACCGCATCACCACCGTGGTCGGCGGTCTTTCCTATAACCCACAGATCGAGAAGCTGCGCCGCGGCACCGACGTGCTCATCGCAACGCCCGGCCGCCTGATCGACCTCATGGATCAGAAGGCCGTGAACCTCTCGGAGGTATCGCTGCTGGTGCTTGACGAGGCAGACCGCATGCTTGACATGGGCTTCCTGCCCGCTGTGCGCAAGATCGTCGCCGCATGCCCGAAGCAGCGCCAAACGCTGCTGTTCTCGGCAACCATCGACCGTTCCATCACCAACAACATGAAATCGCTGCTCAACGACCCCACCGTCGTCGAGATCGCTCACAAGGGCGAAACCGCCGACACGGTCGAGCAGTACATCATCCGCACCCCGCAAACAGTGAAAGCCGCCCTTCTTAAGGCAGTCCTCGAAGAAAAGGGTTCCGATCGCGTCATCGTCTTCGCACGCACGCGCAGCCGCGCCGATTCCACGAGCCGTCGCCTCAAGCGCGCCGGCTACACCGTCGAGGCCATTCACTCCGATCGCAGCCAGAACCAGCGCAAGCGCGCTCTTGAGCGCTTTGCGAACGGCGAGGCCAACATCATCGTGGCAACCGACGTCTTGGCACGCGGCATCGACGTCCCAGAAGTGAACTACGTCATCAACATGGATCTTCCCTCTCAGCCTGAGGATTACGTCCACCGCATCGGCCGCACAGGCCGTGCCGGCCAGAACGGTTTCGCGGTCTCCTTCGTATCCCCCGACACCGAATCGGCCCTGCGCGACATTCAAAAACTCATCAAGCGAGAAATTCCCGAAATGGAGCTTGCCAATTTCGATTTCGCCGCCGCCGAAGCCGAGGCCGTCCAGAAAAGCCAAAACGCCCAAGCTCGTCGCGACCCTGAGCTTGCTCAGGCAAAACGCGAACTGGCCAAGCGCGAGCAGAAGAAGGCCAAACGCCGCCAGGAAAACGCCGAGAAGAACGAAACCAAGGCGTCAGCGGGCGGCAACGGCAAGCGCAAGGGCCGGGGCAGCGCCAAGCCCGAACGCCCCGTCAACAACCGCAAGAACCAAGGACGCGGCAAACAGCAAGGCTCCAAGCAGCAGAACCAGTCGCAGGCCCCCAAGCGCGCAGCATCCGGCGCAAGTGACATGAGGCCCGGCCGCGCCCACCGTGCAGCCATGCAAAAACGCCGCAGTCGCTAAAGCCTATCGGCAATTACATTCCCGCCGCTTTCACCTACAACGCCCGCAATAGCCATCCGGCCGTTGCGGGCCTTTTCACGTTGACGAGCACCCACTTCCGACCGCTCGGGAAACAAGCCCACAACACCGCGCATGCTACAATAGGGTGATTCGCACTGCGCAAGGAGGGTCCCATGACAGGTCATATCGAATCCGCTCTTTCCCACCGTTCCCCTCTGCCCGAAAAATCAAACTCAGCGCAGGTCGCAGCCTGTCTCGCCCTTACGCCTTTTCTGTTATTCCTATCACTCGTCCTTTGCTGCACCCTTATCGTCAAACCGGCGTTCGCGGCCGACATCACCACCATCGACATCAGTGGCAAAGGAGCGAACACCACCATCAAGATCATCGAACCGGGTGCCTACCGTCTAACGGGTAGCAGCTCGAAAGTTTGGATTGATGTGAAAGTCGGCAACGTCGATCTGTACCTTGCCGATGGGCTGAACATAACCCCGGGGATTTCCGCCAACACAGGCGCCAGCTGCCCTTCCATCAAAATCGAAGAAGCGGGCGGCACGGTCAACATTATCAGCGAGGCCGGCGCCAATGCGTACTTTGGCAGCTACTTAGGCGCCCCCGCCATTCAAAAAGAAGGCAACGAAACGAAGCTTGTCTTCAAAACCGCCGACCCTTCAAACCCTGGCACCATTACCGCAAAAGCCCCTGATACTAGCTGTTCAGCAGGTATTGGCAGCTGTCTTTACGTCATTGACACGTCAAAAGCCTCCACGGGCAACATGGTGTTTGAAAGCGGAAAAGTAATTGCCTACGGCGGCACGAACGCCGCGGGCATTGGCGGCGGAGCTGGCAAGGACCATACAACCGGCATCACCATCAAAGGAACCGCCGAGATTGAAGCGCATGGCGGGAGCGGCGGCGCAGGCATCGGATCGGGCTCTCACGGAGCATTCAATAAAATCCGCATCGAGGGCGGAACCGTGCGTGCGTACGGCGGCACCGGCAATTACAGCGGGGCGGGCATCGGTTCTGGATACGACGAGATCTCCCTGACCCATGGCACCATCGCCATTACCGGCGGAAACGTTTACGCTGAAGGCGGGCGTGCGGGCGCGGGCATTGGTGGAGCGTATCGCGCGATCGTGGATGGCATTACGATTTCGGGCGGAACGGTCAAGGCCGTCGGCGGCAAATACGGATGCGGCATTGGCAGTGGAGGCGGCTCGATCGACAAGCACTATTGCAAGTCCATCAAAATCTCAGGCGGGGATATCACCGCTTTCGGCGGAGACACGAACAACCCTGCAGCAATTGGCAATTCCGGTAATTCGCCGGGACGCCAGAACATCACCATCTCTGGAGGCATCGTCCGCGCGTACGCCCAGACCGATCACGCCCATGCCATTGGTGGCGGTGGCACGAACGGCCCGGGTTCACAGGCTTACGTAACGGTTGACATCAGTGGCGGGACCATCATCGCCAAGGGCGGCAGCAAGGCAAGCGCACTCGGCTGCAACGGCAACGGCTACGGCACCAAGAAAGACAAGTACTTCAAGGCGACTATCACGGGTGGCTCGATTCTTGTTGCACCCGATAACACCATAAGCAACCTGGGCACGTTTCAGGTGACTCCCACCGATGCAGCCGGCAACAAGCTTTCTCCCGCTACGGCTGTTATGGATGAGCTGACGAACGTACGCCTTGATTTGAGCGGCGCATCGGCTGTTGTTGATGGTCTGACCAGCGGTTATGGAATGAATGGCGTCGTCGCAGTAAGCCTCGACAGCGAGTTTGGCACGGGCAATCAGGAAGTGCTGTTCTGCCCTTGGCTGCCCAGTGGCACAACGCTTCAACGCGTTACGGCGCGCGTGAACAGCGCGAATGTTCCTTATACGGGGTCGGTTTCGCCTGGCGAAAGAAAGACGTTCTTCCCCTCTACGAAGCTGACGCTTGATGCAAATGGCGAAGGAACAAACGGCCAGGCAATCGCCTTGTACGGACACGGTCTCGAGCATTTCGAAAACGCAACGACCCCCGGCCGTGTGCTGGAGTTCTACACCGACAAATCAAGGAGGACAAGCACCGAAGTGCTGCAGCCAAATGGCACGCTCGCTTCTAACGTCGTCGTCGACGGCACACGACTTACTGACGAGAACAGCAACTGGGTCTACGCAGGCGGCGCCGATACCTCGGGAGCTGGAAGCTTCTATACGCTGTATGCGCAAACCCGCCCCCTGTCCTTCACCATCCACTACGACGCGAACGTCCCGACCAGCGTAAGCTCTGCACCCACTGGCAACGTTCCCAACGACGTCGAAGTTGAAGCCGGAAATCTCACCGAAATCGGTGCAGGGTGCACGCTGGCTCTTCCCGGCTTCCAGATTTCCAGTTGGAACACCGAAGCCGACGGTTCGGGCACGAGCTACGACCATCTTGATTGGGCGTCGATTTCAGCCGCCGCCGATGGCGACGTTGTCACCCTTTATGCGCAATGGAAACCACGGACGTACACGGTCCACTTTGACGGCGGCGGTGCCGACAGCGGCTCCATGGCCGATCTCCAACTTGAAATCGGTGCCACCGCGCAACTGCCCGCCAACGCATTCGTGAAGGACGGGTACAAGTTCGTCGGATGGGCACTCCATGTATCTATAGGAGGCGCGATCAAAGATCAGGCGTGGGTGACGAATCTCTGCGCCAAAAACGACGACGGGAGCGTCAGCCTAGATTCAGAAGGCTCGCCGATCGGACTAACCTTGCGCGCCCTGTGGGTGAAGACGTCGGACACGAAGCATGATGCGACGATAACCGTAACGCTTGACGGTCAAGCAGTAACCGCTTTGGCCGACAGGTTGACATTAGCTTCCGGCGACACGGTCTTCGCCCCGTTCGAGCAGAGGGCGACTTCAGAAGGAAAGCCCTACTACGCGCTAAGAAGCACGGAGCTGCTTCCTGCAGGAACGTACCGCCTCCTCTTTGACAAAAAAGACACGGGCAAAGAAGTTTCCGTAGGCGATGAAGCAGACGTCATCTTGTTGAACTTCTACACACTCGAGACGGCCTTCGACGGAAACCTCGACGGCGTTGACACCGTCCCCTCGTGGCCCGCAACCATCAACTCGAAAGAGGTCTATCTGGAAGGAAGCGAGATATCGCTTCAAGCACGTGAGCGTGTGTCGGGTTACCTATTCGATAAGTGGACGGGCGTCGACTCCATCGCGCAGTACGCCGATGGCGCAACCGAAGCATCAAACCCGACAACCGTTGTGATGCGCGGCCCGCTGACGATGCGCGCCGACTCTAAACCCATCGACTATCTAATCTCGTTCGACCCCAATGCGCCAGATGCGTCAGGCGAGATGGCGGATCAAAGGCTTTCCTACGGTTTTGAAGGAAAGCTCCCTGCGAACACCTTCGCGCGAACGGGATACGTTTTCACTGGTTGGAACACCGCAGCCGATGGCACGGGCGATGCCTATTCCGACGCCCAGAAGGTAACGAACCTTCTTGATTCTCCAGGAACGATTACCCTGTACGCCCAGTGGGAACCGATTGAATACTTCCTGCACTTTGACGGCAATCTAGCTGGTGGACCCGCTATGCAATCGCTCGAGGTAGCCTACGACCAGTCATTCACTTTGCCTCCCTGCCAGTTCGTATTCGAAAACGAAGGCCTGGAGAACTCGAAGTTCCTTGGATGGAACACGACGCGCGATGGCTCGGGCGAAAGCTTCGCCGATGAGGCAAGCGTCGTCAATCTTTGCGACGAAGCGGGCGCTTCGGTAACGCTCTATGCTCAATGGGAAGACCCCGAGCCAGCACCTGGCCCCGATCCGAGCCCCGACCCTGACCCAGATCCTGACCCAAGTCCTAGCCCGAGCCCCGATCCCGATCCTTCGGACGAGCCCAAGCACGTTCCCTCGCCTGACACTCCAAGCTCGTCTGACGCGCCAGAATCGAGCGGCGGCAGCACCAGCACCCAAATACCAAACACCGGCGATCGCGCAGCTGCTCTTCCGCTTTTCGCCCTTGCAGCCTCATCCTTGACGCTCGCGCTTGCCGTCCTCTGCCTTAAAACACGTGGCGCCATTCGAAAGGAATTTGAATAACAAGGAGGCTTCTCCCGCCTCCCACCCCACGCGCTGAACGAAAAAGGCGGTGCCGCTCGCTTGAGCAGCACCGCCTTACTGTTTTACTGTTTCGAAGCTTTGGAAAACCAACCAGAGAACGCTTAGATGCTCTTCGGCTTGGTGTTGTCAGGTTCCTGATTGTCGACCTCGTCGCACAGGAAGCACGCGTCAAGAACGCCCGTAAGCGATTTGCTCAGGTACGCCTTGGTAACGTCGAGCGCCGCTCCCTCGGCGTCGGCGATAACCTCGATGCCCTGATGGCACATGGAGCCGGCCAAAGCGCAATCGATATGACCCACAATAAGAGTATCGGCGTTGATAGCCTGAAGCAGCTCTTTCAAGCCCGCTTCATCAAGACCCTGAGCGGGAAGATTCTTGCAATCGGTGATGATGCCACGCTCCACGGTGTATACCATGAAGCTAGTGGTCTGCGTGAAAAAAGGCGCGATGGACAAACCATCGCAGGAAACTGCAACTACCACGGGTTTTCCCTCCACTTAAATCTGCAACATGCATACCATATTGCAGATTGAAAAGCGGCGCGCTGATATTTTCGCAAGCGGGAATATAAAGGCGCAAACGATCTGCTGCACCCTAAATCCCAGCAAACCCCATCGGCAGTGCCGCATCGCCATCAAATGCGAAACGCAGCGGATCGGGCGTACAAGCCCACGGAGTGAACGCAGACGAACCCGAAGCAACCAACGAGGCCAAGTAGCCGTCAGCATCAAACGTAACCGCAAGCGGATAGGAAGTATTCCAGATAGACCCCTTGGGCAACGTGTCCTTGGTTGCGAACACGCGCGTGTATCCAAGCTCCATCGAGTCGGTTGATCCCTCGCTTCGATCCTGACGCGTGAGAACGGCTTTGATCAGATTACCTTCCTCGTCGTACGAGAATTCGGACGAAACTATGCCCTTATTGTCAAGGTACCAGTCGCTTCCCTCGCCAGCACTGACCCTTACCGCATTGGCGAGCACGCCGTCATCGTAGGTGAACTTCTCGTCGACGGTTCCTTCTCCCTGGTCATCCTTATCGTTGATTGCGTAGTTGACACGCACGCAATTGCCATCAGAATCATAAGCAAGCGTATAGGAAGCCAAAACCTCACGTGAGTCGTCAGTTGCGGTCTTGCTCTTCTCTTCCTTGCCGGCCCCAGACGACGCAGAGCTCGACGAAGCGGATGCACTAGCAGCAGAGGAGGAATCAGAGGCAGATGCCTTGGATTCGGAATCCGTTTCATCAGAAGAATCCTGCGATTTGGGCGCCGTAACCGCAATGCTGGTCACCCTGCCGCTGGTGTCGTAGGCGAACTCGGTTCGCTCGTCACCGCAGGCAATTGCGGAGAGAGAGCCGTTGTCGTCGTACTCGAACGAATACTCAACGGCCAAACCCTTCGGCGCACGCTTGATCTCGTATGAGGAAAGACGACCCTCGTCATCGTACGCATAGGTGGCGTAAGCGCCGGTTTCACACGACGCCTCGGACAAACGACCCTCGTCGTCATAGGAAAGCGACCATGAATTCTTCGTGGGCGCCGACGAGGATGTCTGCATATCGACGAACGAAACCTTAGTCAAACGGTCTTCGTCGTCATAGTCGTAAGAGACAGTCGCAGGAGTGGTTGCCGACCCTTCGGTGAAAGTTGCAGACGAAAGCCTGTTGAGTTCGTCATAAACGGCAGTGGCGTGAACCTTCTGCCCCTCTTCCCCTGCGAACATCGGGATGTTGTTCTGGAAATCGGTAACAAGCCAGTACGTCGAAAGAGGCGTTTTCGAAAGGTTCTCAACCTCCACGCTGTTCGCGCAACGAAGCGTCGAGAGGCTTGCCTGGTCGGCAAGGTCAAGCTTCTGAATAGACGTCCCCGTCACATCAAGCGACGAAAGCGACCCAAGGCCCGAAAGCGACAGGCTTTCCACATAAGTGTCGGCTAGGCATAGGTTCTCCAACAGCGTGGCCCCGGAAAGATCAAGCGAATCAACGGAAGTCCCCGACAAGTCGACTTGCTTGAGGTGGGAAGATCGACCCAGATTCACCTCGTCGACAGAGGCAGAGCCCTTCGCATCAAGGTTAACAAGGCTAGAAGCCTCAGAGACATCAACGCTCGTGATTGAATCAGAGTTGATGATCAAGCGAGATAAGTTCGGCAGAATCGAAAGACCCGACACGTTGGTTCCCTCGGTCACCGTAAGCTCGGTGATGTTGGCAGCCTCTTCACGTGTGATAAGTCCATCGCCGTCAGTATCGAGCGCGCGAACTGCAGCACGCAGACCGTCAGACGGGAAATCCTTCGCGTTGATGGAGTACGGGCGCAAATTGGTATCCCAAACAAGAAACCCCGCCACAAACACGATAGCGACGGCTAGAACGCAGCCGATGAACTTACGGCGGCGTTTATCGTCGTATTGCTTCTGGCTTTGAACATGCTGCACACGACCGGCATGGGCGCCCTTGTTGGGATCAGTCATGAAAGAACCTCTTCGCACTAAGAAAAAAACCGCCCACAAAATCGCGGGCGGTTAGAAAACTTGCAATGACGAGCGCTTTTAATTAAGCGAGAGCCTTCTTGGCAACCTCGACCAGCTTAGCGAAAGCGGCGGGATCGCTGACAGCCATGTCGGCGAGGACCTTGCGGTCGAGCACGACGCCAGCCTTGTTCAGGCCGTTCATGAACACGCTGTAAGACATACCGTTCATACGGGCAGCAGCGTTGATGCGGGTGATCCACAGGCTGCGGATCTCGCGCTTCTTGTTGCGGCGATCGCGGTACTGGTACTGAAGCGAATGCTGCACCTGCTCCTTGGCCTTGGTGTAGGTACGGGACTTCGCACCATAGTAGCCCTTTGCACGGCCGAGGACGGTACGACGCTTCTTATGGGCATTAACTGCGCGCTTTACACGAGGCATGTTGAATCTCCTTTATCAGATACCGGCCGGATTAGCGAAGGCCGAGGTTACGAGCGATGACGCGACGATCCGCGGGGGCAACTTCGGTCTCGTGACGGAAGTTGCGCTTACGCTTCTGGCTCTTCTTGGTCATGATGTGGCTCTTGTAAGCCTTAGAACGCATGATCTTACCGGAACCGGTCACACGGAAGCGCTTTGCAAAACCGCGATGGGTCTTCATCTTGGGCATTATTCGTCCTTTCCTTCTTCAGCCATATCGGCCTCTTGCTTCTTGTTTTTCTTGCCGGCTTTAACGTCCTTCTTCTTCACCGCCGTCGGCAAGGGAGCGATGAGCATGTGCATGTTGCGACCCTCCATCTTGGGGGCGCTCTCGATGACTGCTACGTCCTTCAGGTCGTCAGCAAGTCGCTCGAGAATAGAGAGACCCTGATCGGGGTGGGCCATCTCGCGACCGCGGAACATGATCGTGATCTTGACCTTGTTACCCTCGGAGAGGAAGCGCAGGACGTGCTTCTTCTTCGTGGTGTAGTCGCCCACATCGATCTTCGGGCGGAACTTCATTTCCTTGGTTTCGATCTTGCTCTGGTTCTTACGCGCCTGCTTCGCCTTGATAGCCTGATCGTACTTGTATTTGCCGTAATCCATGATGCGGCAAACGGGCGGCTGGGCGTTCGGGGCGATTTCGACAAGGTCGAGACCCTGATCCTCGGCGATGCGACGAGCCTGCTGCGTGGGATAGATGCCCAACTGCGAGCCGTCGTAGCCAATGAGGCGACACTCGCGAACGGAGATCTCGCCGTTGAGCCTGGGCTCCTGAGCTGCTATCGCGCTCACCTCCTGTTAATTCACTGCGCTTTCGCGCACCAACAAAAAACCCGCTGCAAGGCAACGGGCGAACGAAATCAATCTGCATGATATCGCACAAAGCGACACTGCATGATATTCAACGTACCCATCGGCCTTAAAGCACCGAACCAGGTGGAAGCTCGTTCAATGAGCCTCACTTGATTAAACAGCTTACATATAATAGCACGCCCACCGCCAAAGGCAAGCGGGCGTGTCGTTCACATTCACAATTTCCAAACGAACCGCGATACCGGCCCACCTGCCCTACTTCGTTGAGACGTAGACGTAGATGACGCGCACGGTGTTGGCAAGGTTGCCCGTGAGGTTCGCGTTGGAATAGTCGTACGAAAGAACGCTCGACCACGTGCAAGGCTGGCCGTTCACATCGACGTCGCCACTGAAGGAATAGCGCTCGCGCGTAAGAGTAGTGCCGTCGGAAGCATAGGTGGAGTACTCCATCTTGTCCTTGGGCAGAACCGCAGCGCCCTCGTTCACCATGACGTTGGCCTCCTGCAGCGTACGCTCGACCACATGGTTCTGCTCGACCATGTCGGTGAAGCTGTACGCGCCATAGCCAAGAGAGGACGTCGAGGTGGAATAACCCGCCTGGATGATCTTGCCCTCCTCGTTCAAGCTGAGGTAAACCGTCGGCGTGCCCGTCTTCGTGTCAGCAGGCTCGTCAGTCAAAGCAACCGTGACCGACTTCTTGATGGGGCTTCCTTCGTCGTTCACGTCGCGGGATTCGCGCACCTGGGCGCCATGTGCAAGCGCTGTGACGGCCTCGTCCTGGGTTTTACCCAAAAGCGCTGCAAGGTCGGGGACGTCGGTCTTCTTGGCAACCGCCGTCGTCGAATCAGACGTGGATTCGCTTTGGATATCGGTGCTGTTCGTCGACGCAGCCTGGCTGATCTGCTGGACAGCAACGGTCTGACTGGTGGTGAACAGATGGAAAGCGAAGTAGCACAGGGCCGCAATGAGCACGACAAGCACCGCGATGACGATGAGCAGGGTCTTGCGAACTTTGCGCGACTTGCGCTCGTGAACCGAAAGCTCCTTCATGCCCGACGCGTGCTTGCCGCGGCCGGCCTTGCCCCTGACCTTCTCTTTCTTGGGCTCGTCGAAAAGAACCGGCGGCGCAGCGGCGGGCTCCATGGAGTCGACCATGTCGGGAAAATCGTCACCGTCATCGGCAACGTAACCCGCTGCCCTGTCGGCGGAATCGGCAGCATGGTCGCCAAGCTCGCGCTGTTCGGCGTCCTCGACTGCCGCACCGGCTGCAGCGGCGGCACGGGCGGCCTTGTAAGCGTCGGCGCCTTCCGCACGAGCTGCCTTCTCGGCGGCCAGCGCGGCAGCGGCTCCCTCGTTGAAAAGGCTGCCGGCGGCAGCGGCCTCGTACTGGTCGTCGGGGATGTCATCGTACTCGACGATGGTGTGATGCTCCCTACGCGGACGGGCATGACGGCGAACGTCTTCGTCTTCCTGCGAGAACTCGCCGTCATCAGGTTCGCGCCAATCGTTAGGGGTATCGTCGTCGGGAACGATCTGATCCCATCCGTCAGAGTCGCTCTGAGGCACATTCGACCAAGCGCGATCCCACTGATCGCCCTTGCCGTTGTCAGCGAAGTCAATCGGCGCGAACGCCTGAGTCAGGCCGATGGGATTGTCGTATTCGCTTGCCTTGCCGAACGAACGCCCCTTGGCGGAAGCGTCTTCACGGTCGTTGGAGATCTCTTCTTCGTTTTCGTTCATCGATTCTCTCCTCGTTGCCTTTTACGGTAATTGAAATGCTGGCGCGTTGTTTAGCGCGAAGGCCTGCACCCTAGCGCATGAACACGAAATAGTACACGACCGCTGCCGCAACGGCGGCGATGGCGCACGCGATAATGATCTTCTGAGTCTTGGACATGGGCTCGGACTTCAAATCGTCAAGCGTGGTCTCACGATAGTCCTGGTCTTTGACACCTGACTGGGTGGTGCGCTTGACGGGCGTGGGCGCCGGTGCGGGCTTGGCGCTGTCGGGCGCTTCGTTGATCTGGGCGCTGTCACGAACTTCCGCGGAAGTTCGTTCGGCGCCGGCGTCCGCGGCGTTAAAATCACGGGCGCTGTCACAAGCTTCCGCGGAAGCTTGCTTAATAAATTGGGCACTGTCGGGCGCTTCCGCGGAAGCGCCCTCGGTGCCGGCGCCGGCCCAAATCACCACGTCATCATCGGAGTCCGCCGAGACGGAAATATGCTTGAAGCCACTTACCTCAGCCACAACGGCCCCTTTCTTTCGATTCAAACGTTCGCAGGAACAGGCGAAACCCCAAAACAGAACCACCCTTATCTGCGAAAACGATCCCATAAATTATAGTTGAGAAGCATTTGGCTTATAGGCGGCACAGATAATATTCACGCGCGATGAACGGCGATCGTGGGATAATCGACGCGACACATTCGACAATCACCCACGATCTCCGAAAGGCATTTCATGGAACTGTCCCTTACCCAACGCGTGCACGGCTTCGTCGTCACCGACGTCCAGCCCCTTCCCGAAATCAACGGCACTGCGTTCATCCTGAAGCATGAGCTTTCCGGCGCGAAGCTCATGCACCTTGCGAACGACGACGCGAACAAGGCGTTTTCCATCGCGTTCCGCACGCCCCCGCAAGATGACACGGGCGTCTTCCACATCCTTGAGCACTCGGTGCTATGCGGCTCCGACAAGTTCCCCGTGAAGGAGCCCTTCGTCGACCTGCTGAAAAGCTCGATGCAGACGTTCATGAACGCCATGACCTTCTCCGACAAAACCATGTACCCCGTTGCGTCCACCAACGAACAGGACCTGTTCAACCTGATGGACGTGTACCTTGACGCGGTCTTCCATCCCGCCATTTACCATAAGAAGGCCGTCTTCGAGCAAGAAGGCTGGCACTACGAGCTGGAAGAGGCGGAAGCGCAGGAAGGCCAAGACCCCGCGCGGAAGCTGGTGTACAACGGCGTCGTATTCAACGAGATGAAAGGGGCGCTGTCCGACTCGTCCTCGATCCTTTACGACGAGCTGCAAAAGGCGCTTTTCCCTGACACCGCCTACGCATTCGAGTCGGGCGGCACGCCCGAGGGCATCCCCATGCTCACCTATGAAGGCTACCTTGACGAGCATCGTCGCCACTATCAGCTTTCCAACAGCTACACCGTGCTTTACGGCGATCTCGACATCGAACGTGCCCTTGCATGGCTTGACGAGCGGTACTTCACGCCCGTGCATGAAGAAGAGCTTCGCGGCCAGGAAGAACGCCGCGAAACTGGCGCCGATCCGCTTTTGCCACGTGCCATCGAAACGCAGGCACCCGTTTGCAACCTCGGCCTGACGAAGACCATGCGCACCGCACCCGAGAACGCCGTGGCCGGCGCGGGCTTCGTCATTGGCGACGCAAGCCAACGCACGCGCGTCATGGCGACCGACATCCTGCTTGATGCCCTTTTCGGAAGCAACGAGGCCCCGATGAAGCGCGCCATGCTTGACTCCGGTATCGCCGAGGATGTCAGCGCGTTCGTTGCCGACGCCATGAAGCAGCCCTTCGTCGTGGTTCAGCTGAAGAAGCAACAGGACGAAACCGCCGCCGATCTTGTTCCCACCATCGAACGCGAGATCGCGAAGCTTCTTGACGCCGGCCTGAACAAGGACCTTGTCGAGGCCGCCATCTCGCACGAGGAATTCGTCATGCGCGAGCACGACTTCGGCCTTGCCGACGGCGTCGCCCATGCAATGAACTGCTTGGCCGGCTGGCTTTACGACGACAGCCTGGCCACCACCTACCTTCGCTACGAGGATGACTTCCGCTTCCTGCGCGGGGCGCTTGAGAGCACCTATTTCGACGATCTGGCCCGCAGCCTGTTCCTGCAAAACAGCCATCGCGCAAGCGTCGCCGTGATCCCTGCGCAGTCCGATGACGACAACGCTCTGCGCACGCAGCTTGACGCCCTGCAGGCCTCGATGTCTGAAGCCGACCTCAACGCCATCGCAGAAGAGGTGGGCGTTTTGCGCGAGATGCAGATGGCACCCGACAGCGACGAAGCAAAGGCGACCCTTCCCCACCTTACCACGCATGATATCGACAACGCCCCCGCCGAAACCCCGCTTGACGTCGTTGACGATACGCCGATGCGCTGCCTGCGCCACCATATTCAAACCCACGGCATCGCCTATGCCTACCGTTACTTCGACGCCACGCGCGTGAGCTTCGAGGAGCTCCCCTACGTCAGCCTCCTTGCGCTTGTGCTGGGAAAGTTGGGCACCGCACGTCACAGCGCCGCCGAGATCGACACGCTTGTTCAGGGGAAGCTTGGCAATCTCTCGTTCTTCACCGACCTGTACGAGCGCGCCGACGACCCCGCGGTCACCGACCTGAAGTTCGTCGTATCGTCGAGTGCTCTTGAATCGAACGCAGCCTGGCTTGCAACCCTTCCGCGCGAGATCATGCACGAAACCGACTTCACGGACACAGCCAAGATCCGCGACCTGGTGACGCAAAACGTCATCTATCTTGAGCAGAGCTTCGCGGGTGCCGGCCACAGCAGGGCCATGGCACGTGTCAGGTCGTACTACAGTCGTGCGGGCCTGATCCTCGAGCAGCTCTCCAACGTCGACTTCTACCGCTTCGCCAAGGACCTTCTTGAAAACTGGGAAGAGAAGTCTAAGGACCTCCCGGTTATCCTTTCGGGTCTTGCCGCACGCCTGTTCACCGATGACGCTTGCGTGATCAGCCTTACCGGCTCCGACGAGGCAATCGCATCGTTTTGGGCAGAAAATTCGCGCTGTTGCGCCGACGCCTATCCGGCAGCTGGCGCACAGAAGAAACTCGTCGTTCCAGCCCCCGTCGCACGTAACGAGGCCTTCATCGTGCCCTCCGACGTCACGTACTCGTCGGTCGGTTACGATCGTCGCCTTCTGAACCAACCTTACACCGGAGCTTGGGCCGTCGCCTCCCGCGCGCTCACTTACGATTTCCTGTGGAACGAGGTGCGCGTCAAAGGCGGCGCTTACGGTGTGGGATTCGGCGCCACGTACTCGGGCAACATGCGCTTCTATTCGTATCGTGACCCGCATATCGACGAAACGATCGAGCGATTCGAGCAATCCGCCGCGTATCTTCGCGCGTTCAACCCCTCGAAAACCGAGATGGACGGCTTCGTCGTCAGCTCGACTGCCGGCTTCGACACCCCGAAGAAGGCACGCGAGCTTGCCCGTCGCCAGGCTGGCCAGTATTTCGCAGGCATCCCCACCGACCAGCGTGCCCTTACCCGCAGCCAGATCATCGAGGCCAGCGTCGACACCATCAGGGAGCTTGCCGACGCCGTTCAAGCAACGGCCGACAAGAAGCTCGTCTGCGTGTTCGGCAACAAGGAGATCATCGAGTCGGCGAAAACCCCGCTTGAAGCAATCGACCTGTTTGGTTAACCGCCTTGCAACACAAGGGAACGCGCTGAAAAGGGCATTCACACCACCTCCATGTTACTGATGACATACTTGGGATATGCGAGTAGTATGCGAATCGCTCTTTGCACTGCATTGCGTTGCAGTCGGCTTTGCCCGACGGACGCGAGCTCAACAGCGCAATCTGATCAGACCGTGGCATTAGTCATGGAGTCGGGTCTGCGATAAGCAGACAGCAAGTGCACGCGCGCTTGTGGGACAGTTGCCGGTTCCGCAAGCGTGTTTTTTGTTGCCCGTTTTCATGCGGCGGCTTCGAATGCGATTCGCGAATCGGCGCGATTGGCAAAGGCCGCAACGACAACCACGACTTCGAAGAAGGTTTGATCATGACATCTAGCGGGTATTTCGCATCGGACGCAAACGCCCTTAAAACTCACAGCTCGAAGAAGGGCAACTCCGACGGCAACGACAATTTGTCCGAGAAGGAGACCGAACGGATCGCCGCGAAACTTGCCGTCGTCGGCGTGAGCGGAAACGTCGCTCTGTCTGCGTTCAAGCTGTTCGCCGGCATCTTCGGCAACTCTGCGGCAATGATCTCGGATGCCGTCCATTCCCTTTCCGACGTGCTGGCCACCGCCATCGCGTTCATCGGCGTCAAGCTGTCCAAGCGCGCTGCCGACACTTCACACCCCTACGGTCACGAGCGCTTCGAGAGCATCGCCTCCCTGGCGCTTGGCCTTATCCTTGCCGTCACTGGCGCTGGCATCGGCTTGGCAAGCATCCAGTCCATCTCGACAGGCGCATTCCTTACCGCACCGTCACCCACGCTTCTTGCCCTTTCGGCAGCGGCGGTCAGCATTGCTTTGAAGGAGGCGATGTTTTGGTGGACGCGCCATTGGGCACGCGTGCTCGACTCCGATGCATTCATGGCTGACGCATGGCATCATCGCTCCGATGCCTTGTCGTCGATCGGCGCTCTGTTGGGCATTGGCGGATCGATGCTGGGCGTGCCCATTTGCGATCCCATTGCCTCCATCGTCATCTGCATCATCATTTTGAAGGTGGCCTTCGACGTTGTCTCCAGCGCTATCAACAAGGTTACCGATACGCCGTGCGAGAAAAGCATTGAGAACCAGATCCGCACCTGCATCGAAGAACAGGACGGAGTCATCTGCATCGACAAGCTGCACACACGCCAGTTCGGCAACAAGATCTACGTCGATGTTGAGATCGCAGTAGACGGCAACCAACCGCTCTTCAAAGCGCACGCCATCGCCGAAGCAACCCACAACGCCGTCGAGAAGAATTTCCCTGCGGTCAAGCACATCATGATCCACGAGAACCCGGCTTAAAACGCTGAGCGCTAAACGCCGCGCGCAGTATCACGCGCCTAGGGCCGCGCCCCATCAAGCGCGTCGAATGCAAAGGATCACGCGCAATCCGCCCTAACGTATGAACCCGGACTTCCCTACCGCAGCCCAACCTGCCTTAAATGCAAAGAGGGCGCCGCTTGAAAGCGACGCCCTCTTCATTTTGCTCGAACAATAAGCTACTCGGTGGCAGCGGTCTCGGTGTCAGCGCCCTCTGCCGACTTCTCCTCATCGGAGGATTCGTCGGTCTTGGACTCGTCTTCCTTCAGAGCCGAGGTCTTAGTGCCAGCGGCGGCCTTCACCACCGTGGTCTTGGAAAGATCAAGCGAAGTGCCCAACCACTTGGCCTCGATGATGCTCATCTCGCCGCCCTTGACGATCTTGTTCAAGGCATCGGAAACAGCCGTCTGAAGCTCGGTGTTGTTGGTGGAAACGCCCACGCAGTAACCGGATGCATCCTGAAGCAGGGCGATGATCTTGGCATCGACGCCGTTGGTATGAGCAACATACGTGCCGATAACCGCATCAGAAGCAACGTACTCGACGTTCTTGTTAGACAACGCCGTAAACGCGCTCTTCAGGTCGGCTTGAGCATTGAGGGACTTGTCGCCAAACAGGTTGGTAACGCGCCACGAGCTTTTGGAAGAAGTCTGAGCGGCGATGGAAGGATTGCCGTCGGCCTTCGGAACCGTGGTATTCGAAGAGGTGGCGAACAGGGCAACGCCTGACTGCAGGTACGCCGACGAACGCCAATAGCTGGAGTCGGTGGTAGAAGAATCGATGCCCAAAACGATGTCAGCGCGCTTGCTGGAAAGAGCACCCTCGGGGTCGCTTCCCACATCGACGACCTCAAGCTTAAGGCCAAGCTCGTCGGCGATGGCGGCGGCAACATCGACATCGATGCCGACGATCTCGGACGACGAGGACGTCTGGCCTGCCAAGGGGGCAGCCGAAGCGTTCACGCCAACACGCAGCGTGCCAGCCGAGCTAAGCGCCGAATTGGAAATGGTCTGATTCTTAGGGGTAGGCGTGTATGCCTGAGAAGAGCAACCCGCCAACACAGCAGAGCAGCACAGCGCAGCAATGCAGGTTAGCGCTAGGGCTTTCCAGCGTTTCATCTGTTAGATCCTCCATGTTCCGATCGGCCGTGTATGCCGATCATTATCAATGGCCTCTTTCGACTGACCTAGTTTTCGACCCCACACCCGCGCATAGGGGCTAAGCTCTCACTTCACCCTCTCGCCCGTCGCGACCCTTGTCACGAAAAATAAGTTAGTCGGGCGATGCGACTTACTCCTAGAACGCGCCGTGCTCGCCATACGCCGAAGCGCATGGTTTACGTGGATCCTTTCGACCGCGTCTGCCATGGACTGAAGGCACGCAAGCGCACCTCGCAACTACAGACTCGAAAGAAGCCTTTCTAGTTTAGCAGATGAACCGAGCAAAGCACTTTCCACCAGCACTCCTTCCAGAAATCCGTGCATTTCGTTGCGTCGGTGTTGGACGGGTGCTTGATTGTGTTGGAGCGTTGATTGGCTACGGCAAGATCGCCCTTCTAGCATAGAAGCATGAACAACGAATGCAACAAGCTTGAAGCGCTCAAGAAAGCGGCAAGTCCATTACCCGACATCGGCCTTAATGCCACAGATCTGGCCAAAAGAAGCCTGCGCCTTCAAGGGGCGCGCATCGCGAAAGCGATCGTGCATCAAGCAGCCGAGTGCGCTGCCGAGGTTTTGTGGCCCACACGCTGCGCCCTTTGCGATCGCCCAGGAAGCGTGCTGTGCCCGCAATGCGAATCAACCCTGCATTTCATCGACACCTGGCAAGCATGCCCGCGCTGCGGCGCGCCCTTCGGAAGGGTTGTCTGCACCGAATGCAATCCCGTCGCGCTGAAACGCATGGCGCGAGACAGCCTGCCTTTCGTTGGCTGCGTAAGCGCCACCGAGTTCGACGACGAAAGCGGCAGAATCGTTCGAACCTACAAAGACCAGGGAGAACGAAGGCTCGCAGCCGACATGGCACGCATCATCGCGCGCACGATCCCGCCCGAGTGGCCCATCGATGCTGTCACGTTCGTCCCCGCCTCGATCGAGGCGATAAGACGGCGCGACTTCGACCACGGACTGCTTCTGGCCGAGCATCTTGCGAAACAGCTTGGACGCCCGCTTCTGCATACCCTGAGAAACCCTGGCACGAAAGATCAGCGCGAACTCTCGCGCAAAGAGCGCAGCCGAAACCTTGCCGGAAGCTTCCGCGCGAAGCCATGTGCAAGTGAAACGCTTCTGCTAGCACCGAAACTATTGTTGGTGGATGACGTGTTCACGACGGGAGCAACGCTTTGCAGTGCAACCGATGCGCTGCTTGAAGCCGGGTTTGAAGAAGTGCGCTGCGCAAGTTTCGCCCGCGTCTATTAACGGATGCGAAGGTTCGCCCTTGCGTATTGATGGGCTGACGGCGGCCAACGCCCATGCGCTTGGCTGCTTTTACTGATTGTTCGAACGCTCGGTGATCTCCTCGACGCCGACGTCGATGGAATGGCGAATGGGCTTCCACTGCGTCTTATGGAACAGCGCGACCAGAGCAATAGGCACGTACGTGATCATGAACAGCGGGAACGTGAACATGTAGCGAATCTTCTTGCCCGTCGTAGAGTGGATGGAATCCCACTCGACGAACGTCGTGATGGCGCCCAACACGAACATGAAGATCATGTAGTTGGCCAGGCAAAAGACGATCGACGAAACAGACGATGCAACCATGGTGCCGGTTGACATGACGCCGGTAGCGCCAAGCACCAAGATGATGGAGTTGAACAAAATGGCGATGATGGTAAGCAGCATGCCGGGCGCGATGGTCATCAGCATGTCGTAGCATGCGAAGCGATAGCCCTTGGCATTGGTGAACATGCCCTTCACAAGGCCCGCGCCGTAATGCCAGAACACCTGGTAGAAGCCCTTTGCCCAGCGCTCGCGCTGATTCCACGAATCACGGAACGTGGTGGGCTGCTCGTCGTACAAAATGGCCGTCGGGCAGTACGCAATGCGGATGCCCTTCAGGATGCTGCAAGCCGAGAACTCGATATCCTCGGTAAGAAGATGCCATTTCCAACCGCCGGCCTCGTCGATGATGTCGGCAGCGATGAAGAAGCCGGTGCCCGAAATGGCGCAGCTGGTATGGAGGTTCAATCGGGCCTGGCTGAGGAATTTTGCCTCGCGCAGGAACCACACGGCGTAACCGGCGGAGATCCAGTTGGAATCGTAATTCTTGGAATTGCGGTAGCTCGTGGAGGCCTTCGCACCGTTGTCGAAGGTCTTGTTCATCTCACGGAAGTAATTCACATCGAGGACGTTGTCGGCATCGAACACGAAGTACGCCTCGTACCCGCGGTCCGCATAATCCCTGTGGATGATTTGGAACGCATGATCAAGCGCGTAGCCCTTGCCCACTTGCTCGGTATTGAAGCGTTCGAAAACCGTGGCGCCCTCGGCAGCAGCAACCTGCGCCGTGTTGTCGGTGCAGTTGTCGGCAACCACGAACACGTCGATCAGTTCCTGCGGGTAGTTCTGAACCTTGATGGAATGAATGAGATTGGCGATAACCGCGCTCTCGTTGCGCGCGGCGATGATGACGGCATAACGATGGTTCTTCTTCGCGGTGATGGGCTCCGGACGATGAACAAGAACCTCAACCACGTAGAACAGCTGGTAGGTGTAGCAAATCGTGAAAACCAGGAGCACGCACAGATTGAAGACGTCCACAAACGACATCTGCGATATGAACTGATTGATCACTGCTTCCCTGTTCTTTCCTGGACGCGAGCCAACTCGCATCCTCCACCCGACGCGTTTTGCGCCGAAGGTGATTATAGCTACTTCAAAGGCGGACAACATCGCCAAGCGGAAACTGGCGAAGATACGCCGCTATTTCGTTGCGAATGAAGCCATTTCGCCATTTCTTCTGCACCAAACGCACACCGTCAGACGACGGTTTCGCACAGGCTGAAGAATGCGTGAGCGACAAAGGCGCAAAAGCATCCTGTCAATCGCAAAGGACCGGATGCGGGAAATCGGTTCTATGAATGGAAAACAGCTTCAAGAAAGGCCTTCGCAGTGCAATGGCGAAGGCCCAAATTTCGAAATCAGACCTCGCGACGCGCCTCGATGGCACGGCCAAGCGTCACCTCGTCGGCGAACTCAAGGTCGCCGCCAACGGGAAGGCCGCTAGCCAAGCGAGAAACCTTCACGCCAAGCGGCTTGATCAAGCGAGCCAGATATGAAGCCGTGGTTTCGCCCTCGACATTGGGGTTCGTGGCCAGAATGACCTCGTGGACCGACGGGTCGCCCAAACGCTTCAGCAACTCGGCGATATGAAGATCTTCGGGACCCACCCCGTCAATGGGCGACAGCTCACCGCCCAGCACGTGATAGACGCCGTTAAAGGCACCGGTGCGCTCGATGGGCGGGATGTCACGCGGCTCGCTGACCACGCAAATGGCGCCCGCATCGCGCTTCGACGACTGGCAGATCTCACATAAGTCGTCCTCGGCGTAGTTGAAACAGCGCGAACAGAAATGCACGGTCTCTTTCACCTCGACGATGGCCTCGGCCAAGCGAAGGACCGTTGCCTTGTCGGTGTTGAGCATCCAATACGCGATGCGCTGAGCCGACTTCGGACCGATGCCCGGAAGCCGTTCCAGCTCGTCGAGTAACTTTCGCAACGCAGGCGCAGCGTACATGAACGGCCTACATCAAACCAGGGATGTTCATGCCCTTCATGCCGGCAGTAACGTTGCTCATACGAGCCTCGCTCTGCTCGGAAACGCCCGTAAGGGCATCGTTGACAGCGGCAAGGACCATGTCCTGCAGCATCTCGACGTCTTCGGGGTCGACTGCCTCGGGGTTGATGACAACGCTCTCGATGGTGTTGTCGCCCTTGGCGGTAACGGAAACCATGCCGCCACCAGCGGTTGCGGTGTAGGTGAAGTCCTTGATTTCCTCCTGAGCACGGGCAAGCTCGAGCTGCATCTTCTGAGCCTGCTTCATCATCTTACGCATATCCATGTGATTCTCCTTTGCCGGCGCAGGTGCGCCTTTAACGATCTGAACATTCTGAGCGTTTCAGTCAACGCTGGGAAGGGGCTATTTCAGCTCCTCGAAAACAACGCCGTCACCGAACCCGGCCTGAAGCATCGCCTGAAGGTCGTCGGGCTCTTCCATGCTAGAAGACGCAGGGGCCTGAGTCTGAGCAGGCGCAACGGCAGGCTCGGGCGTGCACGGGGCATCTGCATGGGGAACGGGCTCGAAAGAACCCGGGTCGTCGTAGCTCGCATCGAACGCAGCGTCGTCTCCGTACGGAACGACATCGTCCTCGAACACCGGTGGCGCCGCCTGCGGACGAGACTGCTGCATCGCAGGCTTAGGCGCCGGCTGCGCAAACGACTGAGCCGCAGGTGCCGCCTTGGGCGTGAAGCCCGGCTGAGCCGCGGGCCCGGGCACAGGCGCGGCGCCGCGCATCGGGGCCTGCTGGGGCTGAGCCGCAGGAACAGGCGACGGCGCGGGCGCAGGCCTGGGTGCGGGGCGCGGGGCCTGAGCAGCAGGAGCTGCCGGGCGGCCGCCAGCCGACCCGCCCGTCTGAGCAAGCTCGAACGCAACGGGTTCGCCCGCCGCCTGCGAAAGCGCATGACCGATGGCGTCGCGAACCTCGGGACGCTGAACCGACTTGAATGCAAACGCGTTCTCGCGCGGGAACTCAATGACAACACGACCACGCTGCGAATCGAAGGTAGCGCGCGTGTTCATGAGCAGCACGCCGTACGCCGTCTTCTGTTTCTTGACCGCAGCAAGGGCAGCCTGCCAAACACGTTGAAGCATAGCGGGGTTCAGCAAGGCCTGCGCGAGTCTATCGGAAACGCGCTCGACGGACCCCGAAACAACCTGCTGCGCCTGAGCGGCAGCGACCTGTGCGGGAGCCTGAGCCTGCGGACGCGGGGCGACCGGGGCTTGACGCTGAGCGGGCGTAGCGGCTTGAGCTTGCGGGCGTGCGGGCGCAGTTGCAGCCTGCTGAGCCGCGCGAAGCGCACCCTGCATCTGCGGTGCCGAAGCAGAAGCGGGCGCCTGCGTGGCGCGCGGACTGGACGCGCCACCCTGCTGGTTGCCACGCCACTCGGCCTGCCTAGCCTCTTCTTTGCGATAGATTCGCTCGCGCTGAAGCTCTTGGAGCTTGATCTGCGCGTCGGACAACGGCTGCTCCATGGCGGACGCAGCCGACGCCTGTCGAACCGGAGCCGCTGCAGCAACAGGAGCAGCTGCAGGCGCTGCCGCAGGAGCCGCAACGGGAACAGCCGCAGCCTGCGGAGCCCCGCCCATGGGCATAGGGACCGCAACGGCGGAATGACCGCTTTCAAGCGCCTCGACGCGCTCGGCCAAAGCGGCGATGGTCAAATCGGAATCGGGGCGAACAAGCCTGGTCAGCGCGATCTCGAACGAAAGACGACGATTGGTGGACGTTTTCAGCTCGGCAAGCAGGTCGCCCATAACGCACAGCATGCGCGACAGGCGGTCCTCGCCGAACATCTGGCGCTCTTCGGCCAGCTCGCGACGCATGGTTTCAGAAACGTCAAGCTCGATGTCGTCGCCCGCCATGGTCATGATGTACAT